>JAAHIA010000240.1 GCA_010671975.1 Leptolyngbya sp. SIO4C1
ACTATCGATTTTGAGAGCAACGTCAGCTCGGTGCTGAACGAAGACGGCTTACCCGTGCCGGCGTCAGTTCCCAATCCGGCAACAGCCGTCACGGCTGAGCCTGAAGTGCCTACATCGACAGCGGTTACGGCTGAGCCCGAAAGCTCTACGCCGACAGCCGCGACGGCCGCTCCTGAGGTTGCTGTTCCGGCAGCTGCAGCGGAGCCTGAAGTGCCCACACCAGCAGCAGTGACGGCCGATCCTGTCAATGTTGATAGCGCACGCATAGATGGCCCTGGCAACAGCGGCAATGCGCCTGGTCGCGTAGATAACCCCGGTAATAGCGGCAATGCGCCTGGTCGCGTAGATAATCCGGGCAATAGCGGCAATGCGCCCGGTCAGGTGGCACCGAGCAATTTATCTGACGACGATTTTGACGAGATTGAATCTGACTATGCTGGTGATGAAGCCGTTAGCGAAGCGCTCGGCGACAATGGCATAGATTAAAGCAGCGCCGCCTGGTAATGATTGCAGGTAGCGATTGTCAATCCCTTAGACGCGACTGTTGTCAAAGCTGTGGCAAAACTGATCGATCCCTTGCTTATAGACATAGATGCTGACCGGGGCTGCCAACAGCGAGGGGCACGAGGTGTCTTGAGTGAGGTGGTTGACGATGCCAACCAACCGATTTGCTTGAATATCTTGACGGAACCCTTGCTGACAGAGAATGTGCCGATAGCGCTTAGCAAACCCAGAGAGCCAAGCCTCATTGGTGTCGGGTTCTAAGCCGGCTCTGAGGGCCAGCGATAAAGCAGCGTCTTCGACGTCGCCGTCACAATCCTCGATTTCCTGCAGGGCACTTACGGCATCGGGATAGTCTGCTAGCTGGCTTTTTAGCTGAGCAATTTCATCAAACGAGAGTGACAGCATTCACTACTTTAGACACTTTAGTCAGCCAGTATAGCAGGTGATCAATTGCCTTCAAGTCGGTGCCTTTAAGCTAGTCGAGAAAGCGCTCTAAAAGTGAGAATCTAAGCCTGCTGATGAGCTCGCAAAATTCGCTGAAACCAGCTTTCAAACCGCTTACCCAGAGCAGGCAGAGAATAGCTTTGCTCTGCTTGAGCACGACAGGCCCGTCGATCGATCTGGTCAAGCGCCTCGATGGCGCTGACTAGGCCGGTGACGCTATCGGGTTCGACAAGCCAGCCCGTTTTACCTGCTTGAACAATTTCGGCTGGTCCACCACGGCGGTAAGCAATCACAGGCACACCGCAGGCAAGTGCTTCAATGGCAACATTGCCAAAAGCTTCTGTCCATCGCGGCGTCATCAGCAGAGCGCGGCACTGACGTAAAACTGACTGGAGCTCGGAGGTAGATAGAAAGCCCAGATATTCAACCGGCGCATGGGGATAGTCAGCTTGAATCTGGGCCCAGTAGGTCGGGTCTTCTAGCTTGCCTAAAATCTTTAGCGGCATCTGAGCGCGCTGTGCAGCTGCAACGGCATCTTCAAGCCCTTTTTCAGGCGATAGGCGACCCATCCAAGCCAGGCTATTTTCAGGCACATCGCAGTATTGGTACTGCGATAGATCGACGGCGCTGCTTAAAATTTCCCAACCAGCTTTGATAGGAAAGGTCTCAACTTGTGCCTGCGTATAGGCCCCTAGGCTGCCGGGATACTGCTGGGCAGTTTGCAGCAGAACGCGATCAATGGCAGTGCTCAGCGAGCCCATGCTGACAAAGTGGGCCACCGGTGTTGAAAAAAACGGCGTTAGGAAAAAGGGCAGCCAATCGTAAGCAAAGTTGACAATCAGATCGTAGTCTGATTGAACCTGCTGAGCATAGCGACATAGGTTGGCTAGCACAGCGTCTATCGGTAGCTCAATGGCGGCCTCGCGCTGCTGAGTTTGAGCGGTAGGCTGCAGCTGTCCGGCAATTGGAATGAGCTTAGCTGGTTCAATCTGAGAGCCAGCTGGGGCCGCGATCGCAATCTCATGCCCTCGCTGCCTCAGCGCTTTTACCAGATTGACAATCGTCAGCTCAACGCCGCCGCCCAAACCTGACCCAAGCGGCCCAACCGGCGTAGAGATAAACAAAAGCCGTAGCGATGAGCAAGCTTGCATAAAAGACCTAAACGCTGCGTCAAAGTTTAAACCCTGACGCGACGCTAGGCTAGTTTGAAATTTCGCCAGGCAGGTAGTCGGGCGTTGACTTTGAAGCCTCTATCGATTGCAGCGACATTCTCACATCCGGCGTCTGTCGGATACGATTGAGCTGATCTAGCGCCCACTGAGCCGTTTGGCGTACCTCAGCATCTTCGTCTTCGGTCGCATGACCTAGCATCTGGCTGATCTGAGCGACCAGATCGTAAATTCGGGTTAGGTCGCGAATCGCATTCTTGCGGACCTCAGGGCTGTCATCCTGCAGCGCAATTGCCAGCGCGCGATTCATCGGCTTCAGCGAGCGAATCCCAATTTCAGAGAGGGCAGCCAGAATGAGACTCTTTTCTTTAGAGTCGGCGTCTACCATCTGATTGACCAACGACTGCACGGCCGACGAGTCGCCGCGCTGGCCGAGCTCCCAAATTGCTTTGCGACGCTTGACCGGATCGGTCGACTGCAGCTCGTTAATCAGCTCTGTGATGATATTGATCTTGCTAAGGCGCGTCGTTTGGCTGACTGGCGTTTGTGATGGCCCCGATGGGACCTGTGGTACGCTGGCTGAAGCGACAGTATGCGTACTGTAGCCGTTACTGTGCGACGCGTCTGACACATCTGGGAAAGTCGTTTGCTGCTCTGGCGGCGCTTCGCCCCAAGCGTCTTCGGACGTCTTTTTGCCTTTGTCGCGATTGGTCACCAAAAAGCCAATGCCTAAGCTGCCAAGCGCTGCTACTAGCGCCAGGGAGGGCCAAAGAATGCGGGCAATGCCGGTCTCGGCTTCGCTGGCACTGTTTGCTGCCTCTACAGCGGCTTCTACTGTCTCTTCGGGGATCTCTGCGGATGCCGCTGCGGGTGCCTCTGTCCCGTCTGTGTCAGCCTGAGCAACCTGGGCGGCACCTTCCTCAAACAGTTCTGGCGTTTGCAGCCGCTGCCAGGTAGAGCGATCAACGCGCCCAGTGCC
The DNA here is from genome assembly GCA_010671975.1 of Leptolyngbya sp. SIO4C1. GTDB lineage: Bacteria > Cyanobacteriota > Cyanobacteriia > Phormidesmidales > Phormidesmidaceae > SIO4C1. The sequence goes on from JAAHIA010000240.1 coordinate 3,097, forward strand.
CTCAAATCCCGCGTCTGTTTGGAAGGACTGCACGGCGGTTTGCGTATCGTCACCATAGACACCGTCAATCGGACCGTCGTAATAGCCACGCTGCTGCAGCTGCTCCTGCACACGCTTAACCATGTCGCCTTCGCTTCCTACAGAAAGCGCTGACGCCGCCGGCGAAGGGAGTTCAGCTGAAGGTGTAGCTTGAGCTAGACGCTGTCCCTCGGTTGCATGAGCGCCTCGATGCGAATTAAGAGACACTGTGAATGCAGTTAAACCGGTTAACAAAACTAGAGTAGAGCGCCGAATCATCGCTGTCCTTACCTTAATGTTCGTGTCAATCACTGAAGGGGCACTTCAGCAAATTGGACAATGTTTCCCAACCAAATATCTGAATTGCTATCTGAATTGCCATCAGTGGCCAACTGAAAGCCATAGCTACGTATCTATGTGCACAGAGCGATCGCAACCGTAGAATGCCCAAAACCTGTTTCAGCCGATAGATGCCGTTGGCAAAACCATAGAATTCGGCCCAGCCCTAGCGCCAGCCCTATCTATGGTCAATAAGACTGCGAATAAGAAGACCAGAGTAACGGCTATGTTCGAATACCAAGTTTAAATGTAAACAAGAAATGATGCCCACCTTGGACGCTATGGTAACTCAAATTCTTCCGACGGACTTAGCGGTAAATTAAGAATTTTTAGTGTCTTTACGGAGACATGGCTATTTCTATAGATAAAAATCATACAGAACTTCGCCAATAGGAGGAATTGACGTCTTTCTGGCTTTGTAAAGTTTCTGCGAGATCAGAACAAATGTCCTCAAATTTGTCTGGAATCACGGCTAAATGTCGGTTGACGGTTTAGTGTCTGTTAGATTGGACATCTTTGAAAAGACAGCTGCTAGCCGTTCGCGCTGATTAATCAGATAGATGCTAACCAACGTCAGCCCGACGCCGATCCACTGGAGCGAGCTCAAGCTTTCTGACAAAATAATCAGGCTAAACAGCAGGGCAAAAACCGGTGTTAAAAAAGTCAGTGCGCTCAGACTAGTTAGATTTCCCTGGGCAGCTAAATAGAAAAAGATGCCATAGGCAATCGCGCTGCCAAAGATAGTGGCATAGGCAATGGCGAGCCAGCCAATCGCGCTGACATTTTGCCAAGGCTGGCTTTCAAACCCGGCCGACAGGCCAAACAGCGGCAGCCCGCCCAGAACCATATGCCAGCCAGTGGCCACAACCGGGTCGACATAGCGACAGACGTAGCGAATCATCACTGTCCCAACTGCCATAGAAAGCGCAGCTAGCAGCATTAGCCATTCGCCATGCTCTAGCAAGCCGTCCACTAGGCTAGACGCAGCTGAGACGGGCAGCTGCCCCTGCAGCAGTTGAAAAATCCAATCGTCAGGCAGTCCTAGCAGCGCAATGCCTACTAGCCCCATCAGTAGCCCCAGCCAGCCAATTGGGCCCACCTGCTCTTGAAACAAAAAGCGCGCCAGGATGGCGACAGCAAGCGGCTGGGAATCAATCATGACCGAACCCAGCCCGGCGCCGGTGCGCATCAGCCCCTCTGCCAAAAAGCCCTGAAATAGCGCGCCATCTACCAGCGCAAAGGCCCCAATCCAAAGCCAGCCTCGCCAGCTGATAGATTGAGAGCGGCCTAAATAGAGCGCGGCTAGCAGCACTAGCAGGCCGGCCGGCAGCAGCCGCAGGCCGGCCAGAAACAGCGGTGTTGTCGTGGGGATGACGCCTTTCATGGCGACCATTGCCGTACCCCATAGGAAAAAAGGCGCAATTAAAAAAAGGCTGCTAAACAGGGATCTAGACGGATTGCTGGTGGAATTCATGAAGCGGCAGACAGAAAGAGGGAAGGCGAATCGTATACTTTAAAGAATGGTAAAGTTCTGTGTGACTTACGACTAGCGATCTCAGCTAAGTCTTTTAAGTCTTGAGCATCGCTCGCAGCCGCTAGTGCTTCACCTGCTCGCCAGCTTCTGGGCTTGCCAGCGGCCGCTAGAAGCCTCTTTTTTTGACTCCTCTCAACCCTATGATTTGGCCATTCAAACCTCGCTACCGTAAGCAAATAGCCCGTATTGAAATCTCAGGTGCGATCGCTGGCTCGACCCGTAAGCGAGTACTCGAAGCGCTAGACGATGTGAAAGAAAAAAAATTTCCGGCGCTGCTGCTGCGGATTGACAGCCCAGGGGGCACCGTTGGCGACTCGCAAGAAATTTACAGCGCACTCAAGCGCCTGCAGGAAACGACCCAAATTGTGGCTAGCTTTGGCAATATTTCGGCCTCAGGCGGGGTTTATATCGGTATGGGAGCGCCGCATATTATGGCCAACCCTGGCACCATTACCGGCAGTATTGGCGTGATTTTACGAGGCAATAATCTAGAGCGCCTGCTAGACAAAATTGGCGTTTCCTTCAAAGTGATCAAATCCGGCCCTTACAAAGATATTCTGGCCTTTGACCGCGAGCTGACTGACTCAGAAAAAGGGATCTTACAAGAGCTGATTGACGTCAGCTACGGCCAGTTTGTGCGTACGGTGGCCGAGGCGCGAAATCTGGCCGAAGAGGCGGTCCGTAGGTTTGCCGACGGTCGAATTTTCACGGGTGAGCAGGCCGTTGAGCTCGGTGTTGTCGATCGCCTCGGTACCGAAGAAGATGCGCGCCGCTGGGCGGCCGAGCTGGCGGGCTTAGATCCTGAAAAAGCGGAATGCTACACTATCGAGGAGCGTAAACCGTTCTGGAGCAAATTGCTGCCGGGCGGCGATGTGCAGACCTTAGCACCGCTGTCTCAGCTGTCGGGCGTGCATTTGCAATCGGTGCTTGAGCGAATAGAGTTTGAAGCCTCGACCAGCGGTTTGCCGCTATGGATGTACCAGCCGCCCGGCTGGCGCTCGGGCAGAAGGTACTGAGCCGGCCTGCAGCGGGGCACTCGGGCGGCAAGTTTGCTTTGATACTTGGGATTAAGTCAGATGAAGATGAATGAGGATATGCGCGGTCTCAGCGTTTGACGCTGAGATTAGACGGTAGTTTGAGATGAGAGAGTCGAATGAGCAGCATGGAAACAGACAGTTGGCGCATACAGGCGATTCGAGGTGCAACGACTATCGCCGAGAATTCTGAATCGGCCATACGCGATGCCGTTGATGAGCTACTAGAAGCGCTAGAAACTCGCAATCAGCTGGATCCAGCCAATATTATTAGTGCCACCTTTTCAGCCACGCGCGACATCGACGCTACCTTTCCAGCTGCGATCGCGCGCACTCGGCCAAGCTGGGACAGCGTTGCCCTGTTAGACGTTCAGCAGATGCATGTAGAAGGCAGCCTGCCGCTGTGTATTCGATTTTTAATCCACGCCTATTTACCTCTGCATACCGAAGTTTATCATCCCTATCTAAGAGGAGCCCAGACCCTCAGACCCGACTGGTGCCGATCTGCGCTCACCCCGGTTGCCGCGCTTGACTAGTGTGGGCTGCTTGATCAGCGCCTATAGTCCCAAATCCGAAATCCCAAGTTACAGACAAAGGATAGCTTTAGACCAGCGGTCAGAGCTGTTTTGTATCCTTCACCTAAAAAATTAGGTGATAGAGCTGCAGCACTCTATCACCCAGGCTGGCACCCAAACTAGTACCCAACTGAACTTAGCCGAGTGGCGGCTCAAGGCACCCAGCTATGGCTCTTTATGATGAAGCCGAATCCCTAGAAATACATCATAGAGAAAGCCCCAAAAATCCTTGCTGCGCATCAGTCCAAGCGACTGCGGAGAGCCCTTTTGATCCAAGAGAGGCTTCATAAACTCATAGGTTGGCTTGTACTTATACCAAGGAATAGAGGGCCATAGATGATGAACTAAGTGGTAGTTTTGCCCCATAATCAGCAAATTAAGCAGCCAGCCGGGATAAACTCGCGCATTCTTCCAGCGGTTGCGCTCTTCGAAGGGACGATGCGGCAAGTAGTCAAAAAATAACCCTAAGGCTAGACCAACTACTAGAGCAGGGGAAAACCAAAGATTAAATAGATAGTCCAGAAAGTCAAAGCGCCAAGCGCAGTAAATCAGCCCGGCGACGGCAGAGCGGCTCAAAAACCACTCTAGCAGCTCAAATTTGCGCCACAGGCGCCGCTGAAAAAAGTAGATCTCATGATAGAAAAAGCGGGCTGCAATCAGCCATAGCGGCCCTCCCGTTGAGACAAAATGGTCGGGATCGTTGTCTGGATCATTTACATGAGCATGGTGCTGCAAATGCACTCGAGTAAAAACCGGGAAAGTGAATCCCAGCATCAAAGCGCTGCCGTGGCCCAAAACAGCATTAACGATTCGATTCCGATGGGCCGCATTATGAGAGGCATCATGAATGACAGTTCCAACCAGGTGCAGTGCTAGCGTATTTAGCGCAAAACAGCACCAGAAGGGCATTTCCCAAAAAAAGTAGCCGAAGGCAGAGACAACGACTAACCCGATGGCGGCGATGAACATTAGCAAATTCGGACTAATGCCACCGTCTGCGTCTAAAAACTTTTTGGGGACCCGTTTTGGAACTGTCAGGG
>JAAHIA010000241.1 GCA_010671975.1 Leptolyngbya sp. SIO4C1
TGAATATTCATGACTTTTGCAATCTGATGAATAGCTGTGACCATGGCCGTGTCAACGGCATTTTCAGCCAGGTTGCGAATGAAGCGACCGTCAATTTTGAGATAGTCAACCGGCAGCGTTTTTAGATAGGCAAACGAAGACATGCCGCTGCCAAAGTCATCTAGGGCAAACCGACAGCCGAGATTGCGCAGCTCGCCGATTAGCTGAGCAGCTTTGGTCAGGTTTTCAATGGCAGCCGTCTCAGTCACTTCAAAACAGATGAGGGCGGGCGGAATTTGATAGTGTGAAAACTGCTCTTTTAAAAAATGAATAAACTCGTCATCGTTGATGCTAGCGCCTGAAAGATTGACCGAGTAGAGATGGCTGCTAGACGGCAACGGCTGCTCTGAGCGAGCCCACACCTGGCGACAGAATGCAGCCTGCTTAGAAAACAGCGTTTGAACCACCCAGCGATCGATTAAAGGCATTAGATTATAGCGCTCAGCTGCTGGCATAAAAGCGCCGGGCGAGACGAGCTGACCTGCTTTGTCGCGCAGCCGTAAAAGAATTTCATAGTGCTTTGCTGCCGAATCAGCTGAGCTGAGCGGTACAATCGGCTGGCAATATAAGCAAAACTGGTTTTTTTCTAACGCTTCAGTAATATAGGCTGCCCAGTGAGTTTCATCTCGCTGGTGGGCTAGATCAGAATCATCGGGCTGATGAATGTGAACGCGGTTGCGTCCTTTGCGCTTCGCCATATAGCAGGCCGCATCTGCATTGCTTAGCGACAGTGCAGCACTGTCGGTATCGGCTGTGATGCTGGTGACTCCAATGCTGACGCCGATTGAGAACACCCGACCGCTGTGAGTAAATCGCAGGTTTCGTATCTTTTCTCGTAGCGAATAGACGATGCGGGAGGCGTTATCCAACTGGCAGTATTCTAGGAGCAGACCAAACTCATCGCCACCCAAGCGCGCTATCGTATCTGTCTTGCGAATATGCTGGCTAAGGAGTGAGCTGACCTGCTTGAGCAGCCTATCTCCGGCGGCGTGACCGCAGGTATCGTTGACAACCTTGAAGTTGTCTAAGTCTAAATAGCAAATCACATGGGTCCTACCATGTGAGCGAGCGTTTTCGACCGCCTGGGCAATGCGCTGCTCAAATTCTCGTCGGTTGAAAAGCCCGGTCAGCATATCGTGGCTAGCTTGCCAAGAAAGCTGCCGCGTTAAGTGGCGCGTTTCAGAAACGTCATGAAAGACTAGAACAGCGCCAATAGTGCAGCCATCATCGGTTTGAATGGGGGCTGCAGAATCTTCGATTGAGCGTTCGGTGCCATCGCGAGCAATGAGAACAGTGTGGTTAGCAAGCCCAACTACTTTTTTCTCCCGCAGCACGCGCTCTACTGGATTAGCAGCCGGCTCACGCGTTGTCTCATGCACGATGTTAAATATTTCAGAGAGCGCTCTACCGTTTGCTTCTGCCTGAGTCCACCCGGTCAGAGCCTCTGCAACCGGGTTAAGATACTGAACCTGTCCGACGGCATTTGTCGTAATTACGGCATCCCCGATCGATCTCAGCGTTACCTGTGCCAGCTCTTTTTCTTCAATCAGCTGTTTTTCAAACTGTTTTTGCGGGGTGATATCAAAGGCAACTCCGCCAACAAACTGCTGCTCCGTTTGGTCAATGAAGGGAAACTTGAGCACTTGCCAATACCGGCTGACCCCGTCTGGAGTCGGGACAATTTCAACGAGAGACCATTCTTTATTCGTCGATAGAACCAAGCGGTCATTCTCATGCACTCGCCTAGCCACTGCCTCAGGCAAAAAGTGAGCATCCGTCTTACCAATTAGCTCACCCTGTGCCAGCTCGAACGTCTGCTCTAAAAATCGATTGGCATAGGCAAATCTTCCCTGATTGTCTTTCATGAAAATTACAGCCGGGCTGTGATTCATAAAGGCATGAAACCGAGCTTCGCTGTCTCGCAGCTTTTGTTCGGCTAGTCGCTGCTGCACCAGCATGCTGATAGGAATTGAGATGGTCTTGATACTCTCAATCAGCTGCAGGTTTTTGGGCATTGCCTCATCGCTGAAGAATACCAAAACAGCTATTGTTTGGTTATGACAGGCTAGGGGAATGCCGAAAGCTGCTTTGATACCGCAGTCAGCAGCCTCCTTATATCGCAAAAAAACCGCTTCTGGTGCCTGAGAGACATCGACGTGCCATTCGGGCTGTCGAGAAGCCCAAACGCGTCCAGGAATACCGACGCCAGGCGCAAACGTAAAATTCTCACTAAACTGTTTGAAGCGAATTAAATCAGCAGCTGTTGATTGACTATCTGTAGTCGTGGGTGCACCATACCAGGCTGGATTCTTTCTCAGCACGGCTGCCTCAGGATCTAGCTGCCAGGCTTCGCCATATTTCCACCGCTGATGCTGGCAAACTGACTGAATGACGACTTGCAGTGCCGAATTAACGTCAGGTGCTTCGCCCACCCTTAAAATTAGGCTGTTGAGTAGCGCAATCTGAGCCATTGCCTGCTGATGCGCCGCAGCAACAGACTCATCTGTTGCTGCTTTCGGGTTGATGGTCATTAGTCGAAAGCCTTCGCTTGCCGGTTTACTATCATGCTCCAAAATCAAAGAACGAAGAGGGTGAAAAAGCAGCACTCATAAGCAAAGAAGCAGGCCATAGCTGAGTGCAAAGGGCAATACAGGTGCAGATTCACCGAGACTTGCTGGTTTAGCTTGCCCATATTAGGCAAGGAACTGCAGGTAGGGGGTCAGGTCCCTAAAGCAGGTGCCCCGCAGCTACTCAGCTGCGGGGCATCGACTGGGCTAGCGTTAAGACTGGCGCGCTGTCTGTGAGTTTAGGGCTCCAGAACGCTTGCAAAATTATGCTGGCAGTGCCGTCTTTGCTAGTGAATCAGCGCCTTTGCTCGGGCCGACAGCCTATCTGCTGTCAGATTATTAAGCGCAAAGAGCTGGTTTGCATTGGCCGTCGTTTCACCGCGCTTCCAGGCCATGATGTCGCGAGGCAAGGTGCTGCGCAGCATGAGGGGCTCTAGCATCGCGCTTGCCCCGCCAGTAACGCCAATCAGGGCATCGCCGTCAAACAGAGCCTTGAAGTCAGCGTCGCTTAAAAAGTCGCCGTCCGGCTGCGAGCAGCTCTGCCAGGCAACGTCACTGGGTCTGTACAGTCGGCGCGGGCTCACCACAGCAACAATCTTCGAGCCAATGCCTTGTTCGGCCAGTTCCCGAGCCGCATCGATGACGGGGATGAGCATCATGTCGCCAATCACAGCAAAGACGACGGTGTGGCTGCCGGGCGTGGTCTGCAGCGCGATCGCACCCTTGGCCAAGGCTGTTTGAGTTTGCTCAAAGGTCGTGCGAATCGGCAGCGGTGACTTGCTAGCGGTGATAGTCACGCCTTTATTGCGAGTTTTGAGCGCCCAGTCATAACAGACTTGGATGCTATTTGCATCTGTGGGAAACAGCGGAAAAACGTTGCCATTGCGCATCATGGCAGCAAAATAGTTCTCAATCTCGGGCCGCTGGTGCGTCCAGCCGTTGCGCCCCTGCTCTAGCGCCCCTGCCGTAAAGAGACAGACCGTAGAAGGTGCGGGCCGTCGTAGCTCGGCCATGGCCTGAGTGACGGTTTGCCAAACTGGCAGACCGTTAATTGCAAACGATTCATAAGAGCACCAGAGGCTGCGCGCGCCCATCAGTGCCTGAGCGGCGGCCAACCCAGCGCAGGCATCTTCGCTCAGCGGCTCGTAGACCTGCCCCTGCGGTCCCTGAAAATAGGTATCGTCTGGGGTAGGGTGAAGAATCTTCAGCGCCTGGTTGATGTTGTTGATGCCGGATGCCGCATTGCCATCGGCGTTGGTGACTATAAAGTGCGGATCTTGCTGCCCGACGTAGGCCGCCAGCGCGCCCATGGCCGTGGTTGCCACCTGCCTGTGCTCGGTGCCCACGGCAAACTCATTGAGCGGTAGCGTCCCGAGATCGCTCAGCGGCAGCTCAAACTCGGTGACGACAGTCTTGACCGCAGGACCACCGTTGGCGCGCTCAAAGTTGGTTCTCACTAAGTTCCAGGCTTCAGGCGCGAGGGCTCGGGACTGGAGCGCCGCTGCAATATAGTCTTTATCTACCGTATCGCCGGCATACAGGTTGTGTGACTGCGCGCCGCGCTTATGAACGCCGGCCCCTTTTAGCTGCTTGATAATGAGCACGCTCAGCGTCCCGCCTAGCGCCGCGCTAGCTGTCTGCTCTACCGCCTCTAGAACGGCTTGAGTAAAGGCCATGCGCTGCGGCAATGAGAAGGCGGTGCTGTCGACGTAGGCACCGCTCTGGCCGGCATCGTCGTAGTCTTTGGCATCGACTAGAACGACGTTCTTAAAGCCGTTGCCGCGCCAGTAGGTAACCATCGCCTCGTTGCTCTGCGTAGAGACCATGCTGTGGTGCTCTTGCGAGAAGCCGTTCCATACCAAAATCGGCAAGAAGTTGGTAGCTTGCGGATAGGCCGTATGGAAATGGGCCATGCTGCTCATGATATAGGGCTCGCCCAGGCCGCCATCGCCAATCGTGACGGGAAAGAGCTGCTCAGGGTGCAGCCGCGCGGCAGCCATCGCAAAATGCTGCCCCTGCCCCAGCGGCCCGGCCGGGTTGAGCAAGCCGGGAATTTGGCCGGACAGGTGCCCCAGCAGCCCGTGCGTCTCACGGAAGCGATCGCACAGCTGCGCCACGGTTTCAATCCCCATTTGCTCTAGCGAGCGATCTAAGAAGACGGTGCTGTAGAAGCCGGGGGCATGATGGCCGACTTCGGTAATCAGGTTTTTGTAGCCCAGCATCACCAGGGCGGCAATGCCGTCTGCAATGCTGGCAAAGCCGCCTGGATGGCCTGACTGCTTAGTAGCCGCCATTTTTAAGGTCAAGTAGCGCAGCGCGTCGGCGGCCAGCAGCGTTTGAAAGACGGCAGTCGGGTTGCTAGCCGCCGCAACTTTAGCTTGGTTCGCCGCGATCGCAGGCGTTTGGGCATACTGCGCGAACTCAGCTGGCAGCTGACCAAAGTGCTGAATGCCTTCGCAAAAAGCGGGCAGGGTGGAAGTAGAGGCTGCAGTCATACTCAAAGATACCTACGTCACGTCAAAGCGTTTTCTAACGGGGGATACTGCTAAAGCGCTGAATCCTAAAGCTCAGCTTACAGCGATGGTACTGACCCCTTAAGTTCATAGAAAACTTAGGCTCTATTATAAGTCATAAAAATCAATCATTTTGTCATTAATCATAGATTTAGGTAAATGGCTAAAAAAATTTGTAGTTGGCGAATACTTCTCAGCTGGGGACCGAAATGTCCGGTCTTTGCCCTGTAGTGAGTGAAAGTTCACTCAATGAAGCGATTACGTCAATCCTATGTTTTTGATGAATTCTCAGCCAAGAACCGCGCGCTGGATTGGGCTATTTTTAGCCGGCTTGTTTACCACGCTAACGCTGGCAATGACGCCGGTATCGGCTCAGACCGACGCTTTCTGCAGCGCGGCCGACCCGCTCGAAGATCCGGTACAGGGACGCAGCTATGGCGACCCGCATATTCAAACCTATGATGGGTTTCACTACAGCTTTCAGACAGTCGGCGAATTTATCTTGAGCAAGTCGCGCGACGGCAGCTTTGAAGTGCAAGCGCGTCAGGGCCGCGTGCGCGATCGCGACAGTCTCTCACTGAATACAGCCGTGGCGATGGGTGTCTGCGGTCATCGAGTGGCGATTTATATCGATGCGCCAAATGGCGATCGCGAAGCTGTCTGGATTGACGGTCAGCCCGCCCGGTTTGAAGACACCGAGCCTCTGCCGGGCGGTGGCGAAATTCAAAGGTTGGGCAGCGCTGACTACGCGGTGATTTGGCCCAGCGGCGATCAGGTGCGGGTGCACTTCATTTCGGTGAGCGGCGATCGCTTTTTGAATATCATGCCGACCGTGCGCCGCGATCGCCGCGATCAGATGATTGGCCTGCTGGGAAATTTCAACGGCAATCCTGACGACGATCTGATCAGCCGCGATGGCAGCGTTATGCCGTCTCGTTCGACCTACAGCGTTGCTACCACTGCGCTCGATAGCGTACTGCCCTCGATTATTCCAGTGCAGCCGATAGAAGATGCCTACTTTAGCAATCTACACCGGCAGTTTGGCGATAGCTGGCGGGTGACCCAGTCAGAGTCGCTGTTTGACTACCGTCCAGGCGAATCGACCGTCAGCTTCACCGATCTGAGCTTCCCCAATCAGTTCTTTACGCTCAACGGTGTGGCCCCCGCACGGCTTCGCTCGGCGCTGAGCAGCTGTCGCGAAGCTGGCGTTGATGAGTTCCTGCTCGATGGCTGCGTGTTTGACGTAGCAGCTACCGGCAATAGCAGCTTTGCCAACGCGGCGCTCAATGCTGTCGCCAACGCTGTGGTGCAAGAAGTTCGCGATCGCGTCGTTGACGAAATTAGAGAGGCGATTCCCGTTCCTCGCTTCCCGTTTTAGGCGTTTGCTTAAATTCATATCAAAGGTGCTGGATTGCTGCCCCAGTGCCTTTGATGTTCCAGCGAATATACCGCTTAATCAGACTGGAGATTAGAAAGAGTTCCGCAAACGTCAGGCGTCTGAGACACATAAGGATGCTCTGTTGAGTGCTCTATTGACACCTCAGGCTCTACGTAGAGCTCCACTACCTGATTTTCATCTAGTGCTAGTGGCTGCATAGGATGAAGCAGACCTTGTTTGTAGATAGCCTTTGGCCTTGACGACGTTTGCATGGGAAGCCAGATCTAGTCTGCATACTAAAGTTTAGAACTGTTCAGTACAGATTCTCTAGACTTATGCTAAACAGCCGCCAGATTGCGAGTCTCTGCTGACTTTGCTGCTGCCATCTCGCTGGCGTCTTCGCAATAGACTTCTGCTGAATTATTGGGGCTCTCAATCAGCTTCACCTTGTGTAGCGAAGCGCCAATATTTTTGATGGGCTCGCGCAGCAGCTCGCGAATCCGCACCGCGATATTCTCAGCTGTGGGCACCACTTTGGCAAAGTAAGGCACGTCTTTGTTTAAAAAGGTGTGGTCGAAAGGGGTTACCACATGAGCCTCAACCGCGTCTTGAAACGCCACAAGATCGGCAATCATGCCGGTGCGCGGGTCCATTTTGCCTTTGATCGTCACCTCTAGATGATAGTTATGGCCGTGACCGTTGGGTCGGGCGCAGAGCCCGTAGATCTCAGTGTTTTCTTCAAAGCTCAGATCGGGCAGCGCTAGACGATGTGCTGCGCTGAAGTGAGTCGAAATCGTCAGATAAGCTTCCATACCGTTTCCTCTGTAGTCGGCCCAAAGTTCTGGATGTTCAAATAGCTGAATATTGGTGATAGGCAAATGCGGCGCCAGCCGATGCCAGACAGCGTGCGCAATATTTTCAGTGGTGGGCAGCCGCTGCTGAAATTCGGGCCAGACGTCATTGAGATAGGCAAAGTCGAGCTGGCTTGTGACTTCCTGCTTGATCACCTTTTTGACATCTGAGAGGTTCAGCACCATGCCATATTTGTCCAGTTCGCCGGCCATTGAAACATAGAGCATATAGTTGTGGCCGTGACCGGGGGCGTTGGCGCAG
>JAAHIA010000242.1 GCA_010671975.1 Leptolyngbya sp. SIO4C1
CTACCTGCCTAGACCACCTGTCAGCCAGTCTGTCTGATGTAGATGTACCCAATCAACCCGGTTTCGACTGCGCTCAACCTGCCAGTTTTGAGCGTTGAGCAGAGTCGAGGCTCGATCGGTGGGTATTTCATTTTCGAGCAAATCCCTAGAGGCTAGCTGAAGACAGAATTTACGGCCGGTAGAATGCCTGCAGTGTTTGCTGATAAAACTGCGGCATGCCGACATCAAAATAGTCACCCTTGACCCGATAGCCCAGCATACCCTCTGCCGCTCGCAGGCGCTCTAGGCAGGTAGTCAGCTGAAACTCGCCGCGCTGCCGCAGATTATTGCTGATCTCAAGCTCTAATTGCTCGAAGATAGCGGGCGTGAGCGCATACTGACCAAAGACACCTAAGAATTCTGAGTCTGACAAACCAGGTACGCGCAGATTAGCCTGAGCATAGTCTAAGCTGGGCTTTTCACACAGTTCGCTAATCTCTAAAAGCGTTTGAGGCGTTTGCCAGGTGCCGGTGACGCAGCCGGCTTTATGAATAATATCGACCGACATGGTGGTGAGACCAATCACGCTGCAGTCGCATTGCTCAAACCTGTCAACTAGCTGCGCCGCGCAGGACTGCGCTGTCTGCGATCGATAGACATGGTCGCCGAGCAGTAGCAGAAACGGCTCATGATTGACCCAGTCGCGAGCACAGAAAACAGCGTGGCCGAAGCCTTCCTGCGCTGACTGAAAAATAAAGGCGATGCGCTCACCCAGCGCCTGCAGATACTGACTGTAGGCCTGATTTTCAGGTGAGAGCTTAGCCCACAGCTGCGGCGAGGGCGGTGCTTGAAAGAACGCTTGAAACTCAGCCAGACTGTCTTTTTGCACGACAATGCCAATCTCTTCAATCCCAGCCGAAACTGCTTCTTCGACAATCTTAAGAATCACCGGCTTCGCCCGACCGTCGCTGTCAATGATTGGCAGCAGCTCTTTTTTCACTGCCTTTGTGGCCGGAAACAGCCGAGTGCCAAACCCGGCAGCGGGAATGACAGCTTTTTTGATTTTAGCGGTTGGCATCAGGGTTACCTCCAAAGCCTGCATATCGGGAAAGTCTTGCTGGATGAGCGCGATCGCACGGGCCTGACTGTCGCGATCGCGCGCCACCAGCTGCGCGGTGCCATCGCCCTGCGAGCCCACGCCCTTGCCGCCACAGCAGTAGGGCTGCAGCGCCGGATGGGTAAGCAGCCGGTGCAGCTTCGGGGCCGTCAGCTGATCGGGACAGGCCGGCACCAGCGCCCGATCAAATTCGGCCTGCGCCTGCGTCATCAGCTCGCCCAGCCGCTGCGCATCGCCCTGCTGCAGTGCCGCTGCCGCCTGCTGCACCAGCCCAGCATTAATCGCACCGAGATAGCGCTGCACCTGCCGCTGCTGCGCATTGGCCGCCACCGGATAGCTGCGATGCAGATCGCGCAAAATTTTCTGAGTATCTTTGTAGCCCCCCAGATCGACCACAATCAGGTAGAGCGGCCGCGTCAGCTTCAGCGGCGTCAGCACTAGCTGCTCGCCCTCAAAGGTCATCAGCACAGGGCGCGACCCAAAAGCACAGGCCTGATCGAGGCGGCCGCACTGGCTAGGAGTCGTGCGCTCGCCTAAGTAGGCCAGCTCCATCTCATCGCGCCGGCTGAGCCGCAGATCGTAGAGGCAATTAAAGGCACGCACCGTCAGCACGCAGACCGCCGCGCTAGAAGATAGACCCTTTTGGATGGGCAGATCGGTCCGGTAGTTGTCAATGTCGAGCCCTGCGATCGCGTAGCGGCGCAGCAGCTGGTAGGCAGTGCCGGCCACGTAGCTGGCAAAGCCGCCCTGCTGGGCTACTGATAAGAGCGTCGTCAGGGATAGCGGCAGCCGAATCGGGTCGGGCCGGCTGCCATCGTTGAGCGCGGGTCGAAAAATCAGCGCGTCGGCATGCCGCTTGGCGCGGGCATAGAGGCCCTGACGGGTGCCAGCCACCAGCGCATAGCCAGGTTCAATGGCTGGATTAAGCGTACAGTAGGTGCCGGCCCAGTCGCTGTGCTCACCAAGCAGACAGAGCCGACCGGGGACAAACAGCTGCATGACAGTCGACTATTTAATCCTCAGCGACACTGCGCTATTATCCCACGCACGCTAGCCTTTCGCGGGAGGATTTACCCTCGACGAAAAAGGCGCTTGAGCGGATTTGTCGCCACCTGGCCAAAGCTGCGAGACTGCCGCTGCGCCGCCTGCACCGGGTCGTCAGCGGTAAAGACCTGAGCCGCTTGCTCAAGCAGCTTGTCACTAGCGCTTTGATCGCTCGCTGACACTGGCGTCGCGCTGGGTTCGCTAGAATGCACCTCATTGAGCGCTGTCTGATAGGCCTGATTGAGGCTAGGCAGGCTAGCTGCGATCGCGTTGAGTTCGGTGGCGCGATTTTCTAGGTTCTGCCCAATTGCCTGCAGCTGAGACTGCAGACCAGCCGGCAAAGACTCTTCCTGCTGAGCTAGAGCGGTGATAAAGGCTTCGATGTTTTTTTCTTGCTGGGGAGTGAGCGCAGCCATAGTTTTAAATTTCTCTAGTGAAGGTAATCTAATAAAACTGTCAGAGCTTAACTTCTTCGATGTTATGAAACTCTGTGAGCTTTAAACATAAGCCGCTGCAAGATCTGTCTTTAGACAGAGCGATTATTGCTGGCAAGAGATCAAAGCAGCTTTGTTTTACAGGCATCAGCGAATAGGCTATGAACAGCGGCGACCAGCTGAATGTTGAGTCAGTTTTCAGGACGTTAGAACATTGAATCTTAGCTAACCAATTATCTTGTTGTTATTTAGGTTAACTCTCAAAAAGAAGAGAATAAAAGAAGAGAATATTGGTGTTCTTTTTCGTCGTATAACGTCATTCGACAAGTTTCAATTCAGTCCCTTGGGGTGAGGGAATTTCAGCCTAAGTAGCTGCCGCTTCGCCGTAGAAAGCTCTATCAGCCACTGCATCCAGACCGTGCGATCGCCAGTATCAAAGTTAAAATGAGCATCGCAGATATTTTTGCCTAGCTCAATTTTTAGCGTCAGCATTTATGGTCTCTCGTTCTTTTTAAAACTTACCTTGCACTTTTTTAAAACGTGCATTTTAATTTAGTCAAACGTATGTTTGATTTTGATTGGCTTAAAGACGTCAGCCTAAACCCGACAGTGAGCTAATCATTCGCTGAATCGCATATATCAAGGAGAGAATCATGAACACAGACGTTCTCATTATCGGCGCTGGCCCAACGGGGCTTGCGCTTGCCTGTCAGCTCATTCGCTATGGCGTTCGCTTTGTCATTTTGGACCAAAAGCCGGGCATCACGCAGCTTTCAAAAGCCTTAGGCGTTCAGGCGCGAACGCTTGAGATTTATGAACAAATTGGGCTGGCAGATCCTGCCGTTGAGCTTGGTAAGCCGGCTGACAAGATCCGCCTGATTGCTGCGGGCAAAGTGCATGAGGGCTTTGATCTTTCGGCAATGGGACAGGGCATGAGCCCCTATCCCTACATGCTGGTGCTAGAGCAAAGCAAAAATGAGCAAATTCTCTATGACTATCTGCAACAGCATCAGCAGACGGTGCTGTGGGAGACAACGCTCGAAAGCTTCTCACAGAGCAATACCGGTGTTCAAGCCGTAGTTCGCCGAGGTGAGGGCGAATCGCAAACCGTCCACGCTCAGTATTTGGTGGGCTGCGACGGGGCCAGCAGTCAGGTGAGGCAGTCGCTGGGCCTGTCTTTTCTGGGCAGCACGTTCGAGCGGCTGTTCTACGTTGCTGATACTCAAATCGACTGGGATCTCGATCACGATACGCTGCATTCCTGTCTGGCTCGCGATTCGTTCATCTTTTTCTTTCCTATGCCGGGAGAGCGGCGCTGGCGCATTCTGGGCAACCTGCCGGAGCAATCTGCCGCCGCGCAAGGAGAAACTGAGATGGCGGCCTCAGCCTTAGAGCAGTGGGTCCAAGATCAGACAGGGCTGCCCTTAGCAATCACCGAGATCAACTGGTTTTCGACCTATCGCGTTCATACTCGCCGGGTTGACCAGTTTTCCCAAGGCCGATGCTTTCTCGCCGGAGATTCTGCCCATGTTCATACGCCAGCCGGCGGACAGGGAATGAATACCGGCATTCAAGACGCCTACAACCTGGCTTGGAAGCTGGCGATGGTGCTGCAGCAGGCCCAGGCGTCGCTGCTCGATACGTATAACCAGGAGAGGCTAGCGAATGCTAAAAATCTGGTCGATACGACTGACAAAATGTTTGAGTTTGAGGCCGGCTCAAACTGGCTGGTGAGCTTTGTTAGAACGCTGCTGCTACCGCCCCTAGCTAAGTACATCTTTAGACTCGATCTGGTGCAAAGAGGGCTGTTTTCTCTGGTCTCGCAGATTGGCATCAGCTATCCTGAGAGCCGCCTAAGCCTAAAGACCTCAACCGATTCAGTCTTCAAGGTAAGGGCAGGCGATCGCCTGCCCTACGTGGTGATTGCGGGCGAGAGTCTCTATGAGCGTCTGAAAGCTCCTAAATTTCATTTGCTGACCTTTACAAACGACGCGGAAGCAGCCGCAGCCGCTGCTCAAGCTCAGATAGACGAAACTCTCATCGATCGCCTGGTGCTGCCGCTCTTGCCAGCGGTGACCGATGCGTTTGGCTGCCGAGACGGCTTCAGCCTGCTGCTCAGACCGGATAATCACATTGGCTTTATCGCTCAGACGCAGGTGGGCGATCGCCTGGCAGAGTACTTTACTCACTGCCTCCAGCTGGCTGATTTCAAACCGGCTCCTCGCTCGGTTACTCAAGCTGCAGCACCGTGACGCGATCGCTAGGCTGAGCTAGGTAGGGCTGAGCGGCGGCTTCTAGCTGCTGCAGCTGCCCTAGCGCGCGACTGCAGGGGAAGCCGTATTTAGCCTGAACCCGATTGCTGGCCTGCTGCAGCGAGTCGCGAGCGCGACTGAGAAAGTCGCTCACCGTATAGGTCTGGCCGAGCTCAAAGTAGTCTTTAATCACGGAAGACGGCGAGTAGCAGGTCTGCTGTCGACCGTCGGGCCACTGAATTTGGAAGTAGGTCTCGGGCATAGCCAAGTGGTTTGATGAGAAGACTGCACAACGGTAAAAAACTAAACCTGAGCATCAGGCCCCAAATCCGGTGAGCGGCTGGGTCATGTCCCAGAGGCGCTGATGCTCTCCCTGATAGCTGAGGTAAACGCTGTTTTCAGCAATGATCTCACCGACGGGTTCACAGGCAATGCCGTGCTGCTGCATGTGCTGCTGCACCTGAGCCACTTGCGCCGCGCAAACGCTCAGCAAGAACCCGAAGCTCGGAAAGCTGGTCAGCCACTTAGACCAGGCCACACCGGGCGGACGCGGAATCTGTTCAATCTGAAGAACGGCGCCGCAGCCCGAGGCTTCTGCCAGCATCAGCAGCGTGCCAACAATGCCGCCCATGCTGATGTCTTTACCAGCCCGTACCAAACGAGACTGGGCTAGCTGCGGCAGCTGACGTAGCTGCGCTCTGAGCTGGGCTGGCTCGGTGCCAGTAGCGGCATTCCAAAAGGGATAGTCTTGATAGTACTGCCCGGTCAGGTTGATCGCCATCATCAGCACGTCGCCAGGGCGAGCGTCGAAGCTGGTGATCAGCTGCTCAGCTCGGCCCAAAACCGTCACAGCGAGTCCGGCATAGGGGCTGTGGCAGTTGGTATGGCCGCCAACAATAGATATGCCATAGGCGGTGGCGGCGGCCTGCATGCCGGCCCAGAGCGGCTGGCTAGCCTCGGGCGTGGGGCTCCACAGCACGTCGACCACGGCCACTGGCGTACCGCCCATCGCCGCGATATCTGACAGGTTGACCATAATGGCGCACCAGCCAGCAAACCAAGGTGACTGGGCCACCAGCTGCGGCCACATACCCTCGGCTGCCAGCAGCAGATAGCCGCTGCCGTCTGGAATGGCAGCGCAGTCATCACCGAGTCGAATTGGCCGACTGTCTGAGCTAGGCACGGTCTTGCCTAGCGCTGCCACAGCAGTTTGAATGTCCTGCTTGTCTAAGATACTGACGGCAGTCTGCAGCGCCGCAGTCAGGTCGCTCAGCCGCACCCTAAGCGACCTGCAGGTTGGATTGCAGGCTGGGGCCGGCCTGACAGCTAGACAGTGGCGGACGCGGCTGGTCGGTCGCTGGGTAGTGGGCTAAATCGGCCTCCATCAGGTGATGCGATCGCGCCAGAATTTCTATCTCTTCTAGGCTGCGCCAGTGCAGCCGCGTAAAAAAGCGCACGTTTTGGTGCTGTACGGTGGCAAGAAAGCGATCGCAGCCCCAGGTGTTGGCGGTGGTAACAGCCTTTTGAATTAGCCCCTTGCCAATCCGACCGGCCCGGCGAAACTCGGGATGTACGCCCAAGCGACCGCCGTACCACAGCCGCGTGGCCGCTTCATAGATTCTCACCACGCCGACAACGCGATCGCGGCTGGCCTCATGGGCAATGGCGACGATGGGGTAGGCGTGCCGGTCGATAGCATCGCGATCGCTGTGCTCAAACAGCGCCTGCTCGTGACAAAAGATCTGCTGTCGCAGGGCAAAGTAGGCGGCCAGTTCGGTCTCAGAGAGCGCCAGCTGAAAGCTGTAGGTGCGCGGGGAGGGGCTTGAGCTCATGGTCTTTGAGAAACGCTAGACAACAGTTTCAAAGCTAGAGAGGGCCGAGCAGGCACCGCATTTGGCACAGCCGGCTTTCATCTCGGTCGAGCGCAGCTGTGCCTGCCGCAGCTGCTCACCCACGGCCTGATACAGGTCGTACATAAACCCGCTGCTGGGCGGCGCATGGTCGGCTAGGGGCGTGCCGCCAATCGGCACAAACGGCACAATAAAGGGATAGACGCCCAGCTCAATTAGCCGCTGGCTGGCGGCGAGCAGCGCGACTTGACTGTCGCCTAGGCCGGCCAAGAGATAGGTGCTCACCTGCCCTCGGCCAAACACCCGCACCGCCGCCGCAAAAGCTTCAAAGTAGTAGGCCAAAGAGACTTTGGCCTTACCCGGCATAATCTTAGCGCGCACGGCTGGATCTACCGCCTCAAGGTGCATGCCCAGGCTGTCAACGCCAGCCGCCCGCAGTCGCTCAAACCAGCGAAAGTTGTCGGGCGGCTCGCACTGGGCCTGGATCGGTAGATCAACGCGATCGCGCACGGCCCGAGCGCAGTCGCTCAGGTAGGCAGCGCCGCGATCGGTCGTATTGGGCGTGCCGGTGGTCATGATCATCTGCGCTACGCCGTCGAGTCGCACTGCTGCTTCGGCCACCTCGGCTAGCTGCTGAGGCGTCTTTTGAGCCACGGTACGACCGGCCGCGAGCGACTGGCCGATGGCGCAAAACTGGCAGGCAGTCTTGCGGTTCTCATAGCGGATGCAGGTCTGCAAAACGGTGGTGGCAAGCACGTTGCGGCTGTGCAGCAGGGCAATCTGCCAGTAGGGAATGCCTTCGGCGGTCTGCAG
>JAAHIA010000243.1 GCA_010671975.1 Leptolyngbya sp. SIO4C1
GTCGGGAAGTGGAGCCTCAGTTACACAGCCACTGTGTGGTGATGAATGCTACCCAGTTGCCCGATGGTCGCTGGTTTAGTTTCAGTAATGAGAGCGCGATCGCAAATAAAAAACTCATCGGTCAGCTCACCGGCCCACTCAGCCGCTGCCGAATCAAGCTGCTGCTTCCAAGCATACTGAGAAAATGCCAGTTTAACGGTAGCTTGCTGATCAGAAAAATTCATCACACTCAGCAACCGCTGTGATGAATTCCAGCGATGCACCTGCAGCACGGCCTGGTCTTGCACCACGTCTAAATCTGGGCGAGCAAAGTCTCGGGCGATCCCTGCCTGCTGGCGCAGCGCGATCAGCCGCTGATAGAACCCAAACAGCGAACGATGCCGATCTTGCTCTAGCAGATCCCAGTTCAGCTTGGCCTGATTGAACGTCTCTAAGCTAGCCGCATCGGGGGGATCGCCCTCAGCGTGAAAAGCCTCAAACTCTTTCTTGCGCCCTTCACGCACGGCGGCAATCAGGTTGGGATCGCCGTGATCAACAAAATATAAAAACGGCGCAGTTTCGCCATATTCTTCACCCATAAACAGCATGGGCAAGTAGGGCGAGAGGATCACGGTGCCTGCCGCTAGCTTCAGCGCCTCGAACGGCACTAGATGCGACAGCCGCTCACCCAGCATGCGATTGCCTACTTGATCGTGATTCTGCGAGCAGACAACAAACTGATGAGCCGGGCGATCGCTGGCGTCGCTGCCGTGGTAGCGCTGCCGAAAAGGAGAATATTTCCAGCTGTAGACGAAGCTATCGCGGTAGGCGCTGGCCAAACTTTCGGCTGCTTTAAAGTCGCTGTAGTAGCCCGTCTCCTCTTTTGTCAGCAGGGCGTGCAGCGCGTGGTGAAAATCGTCGCTCCACTGAGAGTGAATGTCGTAGCCGCCGCGCTCGGCTTCGCGGATGATCCGCACGTCGTTGAGATCGCTCTCAGCAATCAGGTAGAGCGGCCGCTTCAGCGACTTTTCTAAGGCTGCTGTCGCCTCGGCTAGCTCCGCTAGAAAATGCTTGGCCCCAAAGTCGTAGATCGCATGGATGGCATCTAACCGCAGCGCGTCAATGTGGTAGAGCTCTAGCCAGTAGAGCGCGTTGCTGATGAAGTAGTGGCGCACCCCGCCGCTGTAAGCATCGTCAAAGTTGATAGCGCTGCCCCAGGGCGTACGGTAGTTATCCGTCAGATAGGGACCAAAAAAGCTGGTGTAGTTACCCTCGGGGCCAAAGTGGTTATAGACCACATCCAAAATGACAGCCAGCCCGCGCTGATGGCAGGCATCGACTAGCTTTTTCAACCCGTCCGGACCGCCGTAAGAATGCTGCACCGCAAACGGATAGACGCCGTCGTAGCCCCAGTTGCGATCGCCCGCAAACTGCGATACGGGCATGATCTCAACGGCTGTGATCCCCAGCGACTTCAGGTAGTCAAGCCGCTCAATCGCCGACTCAAACGTCCCCGCCGGCGTAAACGTACCGACGTGCAGCTCGTAGATCACATAGTCCTGCAGCGGTATGCCCTGCCAGTCATCGTCCTGCCAGTCAAAGGCGCTGTGATCGACCACCGCCGAAGCCTCGTGCACGCCGCCTGGCTGATAGTGCGAGGCCGGATCGGGTCTAGCCGCTTCGCCATCCAAGCGATACTCATAGCGATCGCCCGGCTGAATATCGTTGAGCGCTATCTGCCAGTAGCCGCGCTCATCCTGCTGCATTGGCTGCAGACCGCGCTCAAGCTTAAGCTCAACCGATTTTAAAGGGGGTGCCCAAACCGTAAACTCACACTGCCCATCGCCCAAATAATTTGCCCCAAGTCTCATAGCGCCTGCTGCTTGCCTGTGTAAAAGTTAAGAATAAACGAAAGCATTCTAGCAAGGTCGCCAGGTTCGTTCCTCTTCTTCGGGACAGAATCGGGACAGAAGTGGAAGCGAGAGGACGGCGGCAGGAATCAGGCGGCAAAATTTGAATTCATGACGCATGATTTATCCGGTCAGGCCGCGCGTATTGGTCAACGCTCGGTCAAGGTGCCAGGCGGCGTTGATGAGCGAAAAGTGGGTAAACGCCTGCGGAAAGTTGCCGAGAGCCTCGCCGCTGGGGCCGGTTTCTTCGGCATAGAGGCCCAGGTGGTTGGCGTAGCCGAGCATGCCTTCAAACATTAGGCGGGCTTCTTCGAGCTTGGCAAGGTCGGCTTTGCCGGCGCGGGTCAGGGCCTCGACCAGCCAGAAGGTGCAAAGGTTGAAGGTGCCTTCTTTGCCAAGCAGCCCGTCGCCCAGCTCCTCGACGTTGTAGCGATAGACCAGGCTATTGGAAACTAAGCCGCCCTGGCTGGGGCGCTCAAGGATGGCATCGAGCGTTTTGAGAAAGCGCGGGTCGGTAGGGGATAAAAATGAAACGAGTGAAAACAGCAGCGTGCTGGCATCGAGCGAGCTGCCGCCGTAGTATTGCATAAACGCCTGCCGTACCGGGTCCCAGCCGTTTTGCATGATGTCTTCATAGATGCGATCGCGCTCCTCCCGCCAGCGATGCTGATCGCAGGGAAACGATCGCCGATCGGCCAGCCGCAGCGCCCGCTCGAGCGCTACCCAGCACATCAGCTTTGAGTAGACAAAATGCTGCTGGCCGCTGCGCACTTCCCAAATGCCTTCATCCGGGCGCTCCCAGTTATTGCAAACCCAGTCAATCAGCCGCCGCAGATGAGTCCAGAGGTCGTAGGAAATCGGCAGGCCGTACTCGTCATAGAGGTTGACTGACTCCATCAGCTCGCCGTAGATATCGAGCTGCAGCTGCTGCGAGGCCGCATTGCCCACCCGTACCGGCTGCGACCCCATATAGCCTTCAAAATGGTCAAGCGACAGCTCCGGCAGATCGTGGCTGCCGTCGATGCCGTACATGATTTGCAAAGAGCCGTCCGGGTTTAGCTCGCGGCAACGGGCCTCAATCCAGCTCATGAACTGCGCCGCTTCTTCGGTAAAGCCAATCCGCAGCAGCGCTGCCAGCGTAAAGGCGGCATCGCGAATCCAGGTATAGCGATAGTCCCAGTTGCGCTCGCCGCCAATTTCTTCGGGCAGGCTGCAGGTGGGAGCTGCCACGACTGCACCGGTCGGCTCAAAGGTCAATAGCTTTAGCGTCAGCGCCGAGCGTTCGACCATCTCTCGCCAGCGACCGCGATAGGTAGAGCGCGCCAGCCAGCGCCGCCAGTATTGCACCGTACTGCGAAACAGGTCGTTGGCCTTAGCCGGCGAGATCGGCAGCCCGCAGCCCGACCCGGCCTCAATGCCCTGCAGCACAAACACGGCGCTCTCGTCAGACTGCAGCGTGAATTCGGCGGCGACGCCGCTGCCTTTTTCGACTAGCGGCACGTCGGTCGCGAGGCCGGCGCTGAGCGTATCTGAGTAAAAGCAGACGCCTTTGGGGGTGATGTCGGCGGTATGCTCGTCGCGCGCGTAGTTAAAGGCCGGCTGGCATTCCATCTGAAAGCGCATGGAGCCGCGCACAACCTTGACCTGGCGAATCAGCGAGTGATAGCCGATTTCGCTGCTGCTGAGGCCGACGGGCATAAAGTCGGTAATTTCGCCGACCCCCTCGGGAGTCAGAAAGCGGGTGACTAAAACATTGGTGGCGGGCCAGTAAAGCTGCTTGCGCTTGACGTAGTCACTGAGCTGGCTGGTGTTTGCGATCGCAGGTGCAATCCGAAAGAAGCCGCCTTTAGTGTCATCTAGCACCGCTGCAAACAGGCTAGGCGAATCGTGGTTAGGAAAGCACAGCCAGTCAATCGAGCCGTCAAGCCCGACTAAGGCAGTGGTATACATATTGCCAATAATGCCGTAGTGCTCAATTGGCTGGTAGGTCATTGGGAAATAGCTATCGCTTAATGGAAACAGCGTAAATAGATTTCTATCTTAATCTTCGCTGCAAAATAACCTGGCAACTGGCAATAAACCATAATGCTTTGTTACCTGTTGATGCGATTGTCAAAAGGCAGCTACGCTTCTAGGAACAGTAGCTGTCATTGAGCCTTTTTGAAGTACCTGTTGGGGTACTGCTGAATATGGCTGAAAACTTCATACTTTGATCAAGCGATCAGGTTCATAGACCGCATCTAACCAACAAGTTTTTCAAACACGGAGGTTGATCAGCCACGTCGAGGCTGATGACTTTTTAGCGTGCTCATTGGCGTGACGCAGCCGGCGAAGCTGGCCGACTCGCCCCTGAGCTAAAACCATAGTGAGGTATGACAATGATTCCAGGACGTTTGACAGCAGGCGCGATCGCAGCGCTGCGCAATCAGTCAGGCAGATTAGCGCGTCCTCTCGCAGACGTGGCTGACGCGATTGGCGATCAGCTTAGAGAGAAGGTGCCAGCGCCGCCGAATGACGGCCCCGAGCGCGACAATACACAAGGCTCAACCGGCTTTATTATTGTGCGCTTAGGAGAACGCTCCGGGCAAGAGCCCAATCGGGACTATGACCGGCTAGAAGACTTTGCCAAAGCTGCCGACCTGACCGATTTGGTTGAAGTGATGGCGCGATATGACCTGAGCGGCAGCCGACCGCTGATTCGCTCCGTCAGCCGACAGCGGCTGCGAGAGATGGAAGCCAAGGCGCGCCAGAGCGACCTGCCGCCCTTGCGCAGCCTGTCTGACTATTGGAAGCTCGACGCGCGCGGGCAGCTCGATCGGATCGACGAGGCGCTGAAGGTGCTGCGCCAGGTGCCGGGCGTCGCAGCAGCCTACCTAGAAGCGCAGTATACCGAGGCGGCTGTGAATGCGGCCAACGACACCTATAACGGGCAGCAGGGCTATCTCGATGCGGCCCCGGATGGCATTGACGCTCGCTGGGCCTGGACTCAGCCCAACGGCTGCGGCGCGGGCATAGCGGTAATCGACGTCGAGCGCGGCTGGACGCTGACGCATGAAGACTTTAGCAGCAAAAGCCCGGCGCTGATTTTTGGTGACAATCGCCCCGGCAGCGCCGACCACGGTACGGCCGTGCTGGGTGAAATGATTGCCGATGACAATACGGTCGGCGTGGTGGGCATTGCCACGCTGGGCGGGCCGGTCAGCTGCGCTAGCTATTGGGACTCGGTGACAGGCACCAGCAGCGACCTGGCCGATGCGGTGGTAGCCGCGATCGCTACCCTCAACGCCGGCGACGTGCTGATTATTGAAGCCCAAACTGTTTCGCCGAACCCCTTTGGTGCCCCGGCCGAATATGTTGATGAGAGCTTCGATGCCATTCGGCTGGCGTCGGCCTTGGGCATCATCGTGTTTGAGGCAGCCGGCAACGGCAGCAATGACCTAGACACGCTGACCAACGGCGGTGCGCAAATTTTCAACCCGGCCTCACCCGACTTTCGTGAATCTGGCGCGATTATCTGCGGGGCTGCCAACAGCGCGCTGCCGCACGATCGAGCCAACTTCAGCACGTTCGGTGCGCGGGTCGACTGCTATGCCTGGGGCGGCAACGTCGTCACCTGCGGCTATGGCACCCTAGACGACGGCGGCGGCGATGTGAATCAAGAATATGCCGACACCTTTAACGGCACCAGCTCTGCCACGCCAATTGTGGCCGGTGCGGGCATGATCATTCAAGGGATGCAGGCTGCCAATACGGGCGTGCGACTGTCGCCGCAGCAGATGCGTCTGCTATTGTCGAACCCGGCAACCGGCACGGCACAAGGGCCAAACGTGGCCGGCAATATTGGAGTGATGCCCGATTTGCGTGCCATCATTGAGGATACGCTGGGGCTGAGCCCGGATGTCTACCTGCGTGACAACGTGGGCGATGACGGCAGTGTCCCCACCAGCGGCGGCATTAGCGCCAGCCCCGACATTATTGTGCGGCCGGTTGCGATTGCTAATCCGGGCAGCGCCTTTGGTGAAGGCTCAGGTGTTGAGAACAGCACCAATCTGGGCTTCCAGGCTGAGGCCGGGCAGGACAATTTCCTCTATGTGCGGATGAAAAATCGCGGCGGCGCGGATGCCGTCAACGTGACGGCGAGAGTCTTTTGGAGCGAAGTCTCAACGCTGGTGACGCCCGATATGTGGAATGAGATTGGCACCACTGCGCCAGTGAACGTGCCCCAGGGCGATACGCTGGTGGTGACGCCGGAGCTGACCTGGCCGGCAGCGGAGATTCCAGGCACCGGCCACTACTGCTTTGTTGGCATTCTCAACCACGCTCAAGATCCGGCGCCGGCGATTCCGGTCGAGACCGATTGGGACGGCTTCCGGTCGTTTATTCGCAATCAGAACAATGTTACCTGGCGCAACTTTAACGTGGTAGATAACATTGCTGACCCGACAGCCGATCCGTTTGTGGGGCCGTTTTTGATTGCCAATCTGCGCGATCGCAGACGCTTCTTTGACTTTGTGATTGAGCAGCGCCTAGCGGGCGGGCTGCAGGCGGCGCTAGAGCTGCCGCTGGAGCTAGTCAAAGCGTTTTGTGGCGAGCTGCGGCTAGACTGTCAGATCGACCGCGAGCGTAAAGTGGGCATCATCAGCCTGCCTAGAGCGCAGCGGCTGTTTGTGCCCAGGGTCTTGCTGCCGGCGGGCGCACGGCTGAAATGTCGCTTTATCGTCAAGGGGCTCGGCGAGCGAGGCCGCCCTGGCAACGAGGTCTCAATTGCTCAGCAGTTTGAGCAGCAGGAGATGGGCAGAGTCACCTGGCGATTTGTGAAAAAGCGCAATCCTGAAGAGGTTTGCTAGCAAGATGAGCCGCGATCGCAGGGCAGTTTTGCGGTGCGATCGCGCTCAGTTAAATTTCGGTCATAATTATCGAAGAGAGTAGAAGCGAATACGTTTCAGACAGACATGCAAGCAGCCGTTGACATTGGAACTTTAATCGTTTGCTCAGAAGGGGTGTTGGGTAAGCGCCCCCATATTAAAGGGGCTCGTGTATCAGTGCAGCGGGTTGCAGCTTGGTACAAGAAGGGTTTGACGGCTGAGGAAGTTGCTGAACGGATTGGCACAGTTAGTTTGGCTCAGGTCTATGCTGCGCTGACCTACTATCACGCTAATCAGGCAGAGATAGAGGGCTATTTGGCAGCAGAGAAAGCAGCTTACGAGCGAGCTGCCTCTGAAAACCAGTCTTTATGAAGGCAATACGTGTGTTGATCATAGCTTCTACATGATTCAGCAGCGATCGCACGCTGGAATCATCATTTCCTCGCAAGACTATTCGGTAGGAGAGCAAATGCGCCGGGTTTTGCGACTAATAGGAGAGTTGACTGCTGACGATATGATAAATCAGCTGCTCTTTTTGAGCAGTTATGCCGATAGCGAGCGCATATAGCTAAGCTTCATTGTGATCAATGGCGCCCATTAGCTTCAGCGCAGTGCGCTGGCCTGCGGTGAGCCCAGCCGCGTCTGTAATATTCATGCCGGCACAAACCCGCTCATCGATCACCCGCAAGCATTCACCCGTTTTCACATCCCAAAATCGAATGGTTTCATC
>JAAHIA010000244.1 GCA_010671975.1 Leptolyngbya sp. SIO4C1
AAATGTCAAGGTTATAGCCGAAGAGGTGCGCAGCGACTCAATCTCCTGCTGCAGCGTTTGGACCTGAGTACGCTCCGTTTGTTGCTGCGCTGACTGCCGCTGCAGCCGCGTCTCCACCGCCTGAAGCACCTCGCGACGGGTAAAGGGCTTGGTGAGATAGTCATCAGCGCCGAGCGTCATCCCCTGGCGAATATCGCTCTTATCAGCCAGCGCGGTTAAAAAAATCAGCGGCAGCATGGCGGTTTCTGGCTCAAGCCGCAGCGCCCTGAGCACGTCGTAGCCGTCTAGCTCCGGCATCATGACATCGCACAGAATTAGATCGGGCTGGTGCTCAAGCGCGCCAATCAGCCCGGTGACGCCGTTATCCGCACCAACGATGTCGTAGCCTTCTGCCTCGAGCAAATCCAGCAGGTTAGCGCGAATATCAACTTCATCTTCAATGACTAAAATCTTGGTCACTGTCTTATCCTCGAGTAGATCCTTGACTTGAACTTGCCTGTTTTAAAGAGCGCGGGCGCGCTTAGCGGGGCAACGCCGACGGCTGAGCCGCCAGCATCTGTTGAG
This sequence comes from Leptolyngbya sp. SIO4C1, assembly GCA_010671975.1. GTDB lineage: Bacteria > Cyanobacteriota > Cyanobacteriia > Phormidesmidales > Phormidesmidaceae > SIO4C1. The sequence continues at coordinate 565 of JAAHIA010000244.1, forward strand.
CTGGGAAGCGCACCGTAAACGTTGTGCCAACCCCGACGGTGCTGTCACAGCTGATACTGCCCTGGTGCAGCTCAACAGATTTTTTGACAATAGCTAACCCCAGCCCGGTCCCAGAAATAGTACCCACATTGCTACCGCGAACAAAGGAGTCGAACAGCGTAGCCTGCGTCTCCGGTGGAATACCAATGCCGCTGTCTTGCACCTTGAGCTCGATCGTGTCAGCAGTTTGCAGCAGCGTAATCTGAATATCGCCACCGCTGGGAGAATAGTTGATGGCGTTGGCAAGCAGGTTAGTCAAAATATGTCGCATCAGCTTGCGATCGCACAGCAGCGGCTGAGCTGGCAGCTGCGATCGTAGCTGCAGGTCGTGCATTTGAGTGGTGACCTGCAGCTCTTCTACAATTTCTTGACAGAACTGAGTCAGCTCTAGAGACTGCGGATTAAACTCGGTCTTACCCGCCTCCGCCTGATTGATCAGCAGCACATCGTTCAGCAGCTCTGTCATATGCTGCGTAGCAGTCTGAATCTTGCGCAGATACTTCAGCTGTTTTTCTTTCTCTTCCGGGCCGCTGTAATGCTCTATCAGCTCGGCCGACGACAAAATCGTTGTCAGCGGCGTGCGAAATTCATGAGACGTCATCGAGACAAAGCGCGTTTTCATCTCATTCAGTTCGCGCTCTCGCTCTAGAGCGCGGCGGATTTCTGCCTCGCTGCGCTTGCGTTCGGTAATGTCGCGCACAATCACCATCACCTCTGCTTCTGCACTGGTGGCGACTCGAGCTTCGTACTGGTTGACGCTAAGCTGAAATTCCAACAGCTGTGTTTCACCCGTCGCTAGCGCCTGATCGATGCAGGTCTGCAGCTCCGCTGCCGCTGACTGAGGCAGCACGTCGGCAAGATGGCGGTGTAGGCACTGCTCTGGGTCAAAGGGTAGAGAATACTGCTTGGGTTTTTTGAAATTGACAAAAATGCCCTCCTGGCTGATCCGAAACATCGGATCGGGAATGGCGTTGAGCAGGGCTCGATTGGTGGCGTAGCTCGCTAGCAGCGCATTCTCTTCCTGCTTCAGCCGCTCGGTGACTTCAATAAACTGAATCGTGCGCGTCTTGACCTGATTTTCTAGCTTGTCGTGCAGCGCCTTCAAATCGGCCTCAGCCCGTTTATAGTCGCTGATATCGCGACCTTCAAACAGCAGCAGTACCACCTGTTCAGCCTCATCAAGCGTCGGCTTGAGCGAAAAATCTAGGGTCGTGAGCTGACCGTCACGGTCGAGGACGTCAGTTTCATAGCGCACAAACTTGCCCTCGGCGGCGGCCGCGATCGCGTCTTTGAGCTGAGCCTGCGCCGCAGCAGACGCTTGCCAAGCCGGCGTTTGCCAAAGCTGCAGACCCAGCGCATCCGCTCTTTGCAGACCGGCAAATTCCAGGGCAGTCTGATTCATCTCCAGCACGTACCCCTGCGGATTGAGCAGCCCAGACACCTGGAAAGTCTGATTAAAGATTGCGCGAAATCGCCGCTCATTCTCCCTAAGCGCTGCCTCTGCCTGCTTGCGCTCGGTGATCTCCACTAGGTAGCTGCGAATCAAATCGCTCTGAGGAATATAGTTGAGCGACTGCTCAAAGATGCGATTATAGACGCTCACCTCGCGCTGGACGTATGATTTCTTTTCCTGTTTGACAATATCAATCACGCCCTCTAGCAGCGGATGCTGTAGCTTCTGCTGCTGAATTTCTGGAAACTGGCTGACAGCGGCCGGATTGAGATAGGTCAGTTCCCCGCTGAGCGAGAGTTCAATAATCGGATGTGAAAACAGCTCTGGAAAGGATGCCAAGCGCACCAGAGCCGCGTCGTGCAGCTTTTCTAACTCAAGCTCCGTCACGGCTGGCGGCACAATCAGCGTTTCCATTAGGTCATCGCTTTCTTCTTTACTGCTAGAAAACAGCTTGTCTAGATCAGCGCCGTCTTCAACCGTGTAGTAGCGGGCGCAAACATGGGCCCCAAAGGTAATCGTGTCCCCCGAGCGCAAATCGTGCGAGCTGCAGCGCCGTCCGTTAACGTAGAGCCCGTTGGTACTAGGCTTGCCCTGCAGGTTGCCATCGATGATGCGAAACAAAAAGGTTTGCTCTCCAGGACGCGTCACTCGCAGCAAAATGGCATGTTGACGAGAGACTTCTTGAGAATGCAGAACGATTGAGTTGCTTGCATCTCGGCCAATAGAGCTAGTTTCAGCCGTCAGCGCGATCAGGCGCTGCTCCTGATCGTCTTTAATGAGTAGAAGATGCTGCATACGAAAAATTCAGACTACCGAGTCGAAGCTACGACAATAGGCTTAGGTTGCGTCTACTAGGTTTCCCGAGTTTATTGAGTAATCAAATCGGCGAAATTTCGGAACCGGCCAACTGCTGCACTCTCGGACTTGGAGATTCACTTGCCGCCTAAAATGGAATTAACCGTATGAGGCCATCGCCATGTCCCTGTTCACCCAGCTTTTTAACCGTTCGCCAAAGGCAGCGAAGGTGGAAATCTATACCTGGCAGCTTTGCCCCTACTGCATTCGCGCTAAGCTGCTGCTGTGGTGGAAAGGGGCATCGTTTACTGAATATAAGATTGACGGCGATGCGGCGGCGCGATCGCAGATGGCGGCGCGAGCCAACGGGCGCCGGTCGGTGCCCCAGATCTTTATTGACGATCGTCATATCGGCGGATGCGACGATCTCTATGCGCTCGATCGCGCCAATCAGCTAGAGCCGCTGCTCGGCCGCTCGGCCCAGGCTTAGCGACTGCAAGCGGATGCGTGACAGCCGGCCGACCGGTCGGCAGCTGACCGGTTACCGCCAGTTTCTAGCGTAGAATGAAGCGAAGATGGGCCGTCAGACCATGCTCAAACCCCTTAGCAACACCTTTCTCCTGATGGGCTGCAGCACTGCCCTGTACAGCATGGCGGCTCCGGCTGGGGCTCAGGCTGTTGATTACTATCCGCAGCTCAGCTTCTCTGCCACCAAGCCAGTGGCGAAAGCCCCTTTATCTGCTCCCGGTTCCCTATCGGATCGCCTATCGGAGCTCAATAGCCCTAACGCGCTGCTGCCAGCACCTGACCCGCCGCTGCCCCGACTAGCTGAGCCAGCTCCAGCCACTCAGTCCGTGGCTGAGCCCGTCACGCAGCCGGTCTACCTGGTGCTGAGGCTAGATCAAAGGCAGGTTCACGTCTATCGCAGTGGCAGAATCGAAGCCAGCTACCCAGTGGCGGTCGGCAAGACCGGCTGGGAAACGCCGACCGGCAGCTTTGAAGTCTTTCACCGCCTGGTCGATCCGGGCTGGACCCATCCGATGACTGGAGAAGTCGTACCGCCCGGCCCAGAAAACCCGCTAGGCGAACGCTGGATTGCCTTTTGGACAGACGGCGTCAACCAGATTGGCTTTCACGGTACGCCCAATCGCGAGTCGGTGGGGCAAGCTGCCTCACACGGCTGCGTTCGCATGTACAACGAAGATATTCGAGAGCTCTACGAGCTGATTGAAGTCGGTACGCGGGTCATGGTGCTGTAGCGCCAGCCAGATAATCTATCTGCCGGCTGATTTGCTGATGCCCCCGATCGAGTAAGTTTGGCATGAATCAGGGATGTCAGGAAATCGTCAAATAATTTGAATTTATAAATATGAAACTCAGACTCGCCCGCCCGCTGAGGCGCTTGGCAGAGGGATTTCTGCTGGCCGTCGTGGCGATGGCGCTGATTGCGGGCTGCCGCGCTCAGGCAACCTCCGTCGTTGGCTGGGTAGAAACAGTGCGCCTGCCGGGCATTGACGCTGCGATCGCGGCCAAAATGGACACCGGCGCTACCACAGCTTCGATTAACGCCGATATCCTGCAGCAGCCTGACAGCGAAACAGAGTCAGGCGGCATGATTCGGTTCAAATTCAAAGACGATGACGGTCATGAGGCCATTTACGAACGGCCAATCGTTCGCTGGGTAAAGATCAAAGACGGCGATGGCGGCTTCTTCCGGCGGCCGGTGGTGCAAATGCGATTCTGCGTAGCCGGCCAGTGGCTTGAAGCAGAAGTCAACCTAGCCGATCGCGAGCAGTTTAACTACGCCATTTTAGTTGGGCGTAACATGCTCAAGCAGGGCGGCCTGACAGTGAGCTCTGCAGAAACCTACCTAACCGCGCCCCGCTGTTCCCATTAAAATCTCTATGAATCGGACCCGTCGAACCCTTTTTTGGGCCCTGCTGCTAGCGGCAGCCAGCCTGGCTATCTTTTTTCACAAGCTGTTTACCCTCGATCTGCCACTCTTACCCAATCAAACGCAGAATCGCTGGTATTTAGAAACGCAAATTTCTTTAGAAAAAACGGTAGAAAATCCTGATTTTGAGCTGTATTTGCCTCAAAATTCACAGCGCTATCGGCTGGTGAGCGAAACGCTGGAGAATCCGGGCTTTACCCATCAGATCGAGGCGTCAGCCCCTAATCGCCTTGCGACCTATACAGCGCAGTCAGACAGCAGCCCGCCGACGCTCTTTTATCGCGCCGTGGTAGAAGCTGCGCCCATCGCCGCCGAGCGACCCGCCAGCGTTGCCTCGACTATTGGCAATCAGCTGGTGGATGAGCAGCTCGATCAGGTGATTTTCAATAACGCCCGTCGAGCTGACGATCTCCAAGAAAATCCGCCCGAAGCAGCCATCAAGGCAATCCTACAGACGGCTCAGGCTGACTCTAACAGCCGTCTCAGCTTCGCTGAGGCGATCTATCAGCGGGTGGTCGAATCGACCGATCAGCGGGTGCAGCTACTGCAAGAGACCCTAGGGTTTGAGCAGTCCGCCGCTGCGATGGCAGCGTTCTTGCTAGAGCGGGCTGAGATTCCCGCGCGGGTTGGCAACGGCATCTTGATGACGACAGAAGAAGCCTATTCAACCAGCTTCATTCACTGGCTAGAAGTGCACTCAGGCGGCCAGTGGCTAGCCTACGATGCGGTCACTCAGGAATTTGGTCCGCAAGATCGATATTTACTCTGGTGGTATGGCAATCAGCCGGTCATCAAGTCGCCGATAGCCTCTCAGGCAGCTGTGACAGTCGTGGTTCGGCCCAATACCGATGCCGGGCTGACAACCCAGCTCTGGCAGGCAGACGATCGCCTCAGCCCCTGGGTACGCTATTCGCTGGTGGGGCTGCCGCTGGTGTCGCAGCATGTCTTTCAAGTGCTGGTGCTGGTGCCCATCGGGGCGCTGGTGGTGGCAGTGATTCACCAAATGGTGGGCCTGCGCACCCTCGGCACCTTCACACCCATCTTAATTGCCCTGTCTTTTCGAGAGACCGGACTGCTAACCGGGGTAGGGCTATTTTTGCTGGTGATTGCTATGGGCTTGCTGATTCGAGCTTTTCTGCATCGGCTGCAGCTGATGGTGGTGCCTCGCCTCGGCGCTATCTTGACTGCCACGGTGCTGATTATGGCCGGCTTAGCGATTTTGTTTGAGTCGCTAAACCTAGAGCTTGGGCTGTCAATTTCGCTGTTTCCGATTGTGATTTTGGCAATGGCAATTGAGCGCTCTGCCGTCATGTGGGAAGAAGAAGGGGCAAAAGAAACTGCGATCGCCAGCGGGGGCACCCTACTAGTCGCGATCGCAGGGTTTTTGATCGTGGGCAATCGCTATGTTCAGCATCTCGCGTTTGTCTTTCCAGAGCTGCTGCTGCCAGTCTTTGCCCTCAATTTGCTAGTCGGCCGCTACAACGGCTATCGCCTGAGTGAATATTTTCGATTCCAATCGCTGCGTCGTCAGCTAGAGGCTGCTAAAGGTTAAACCATGATATTTAGATCGCTCTTCGAGCCTTTTCATCAGCACGGCATCTTAGGAATCAACAGCCGCAACTTAGACTATATCTATGCGCACAATCCGCGTCGTCTCTATCCCATCATTGACAACAAGCAAGAGACTAAAAAGATTGCCGAGACGGTTTCTGTGCCGGTGCCTGAAACCTACGGCACGATTAGATTTCAAAATCAGGTCAAGCAGTTTAGCCAGCTGGTTGAGCAGCAAAATCGCTTTGTGATCAAACCTGCTCAGGGCAGCGGCGGCGACGGCATTTTGGTGATTGACGCGGTGGTAGAGGCCGGCTATCGCAAAGCCAGTGGCAAAGTCCTCTCGCTCGATGACCTTGAGTTTCACTTACACAACATTTTGAGCGGCATGTATTCCCTATCGGGCCATACCGACACCGTTCTGATTGAATACGCGGTGACCTTTGATCCGGTCTTCGACCAGATTGCCTATCAAGGGGTGCCCGACATTCGCGTGATCATCTATCAGGGCGTTCCGGCGATGGCCATGCTGCGGCTGCCAACGCGCGTTTCTGATGGAAAGGCCAACCTGCACCGAGGCGGCATTGGCGTCGGCATCGATCTAGCAACCGGCAAAACCTTCGGCGGCATTCAGCACAACCAGTATATCGAATGCCATCCGGAGACGCAGCAGCCGCTGCAGGGTCATCAGATTCCCCACTGGTCAAAGATTCTGCAGATGGCAGCCAAGCTCGGTCAGGCCACCAGCATTGGCTATCTCGGTATTGACATTGTGCTCGATAAAGATCTAGGACCGCTGCTGCTAGAGATGAACGCTCGACCCGGCATTTCCATTCAGATTGCCAATCGAACCGGGCTCAAACCGCGCCTGGCAGCCATCGATCGGGTAGCCCCCCAGCTGACCATCCCTGCCGATAGAATAGCCTTTGCCAGAGCCACCTTCGCCGTTGATGATACGCCCACAGCCCCCTCGGCAGCTGCGTTACCCTACTTATCGACCCTGGAGGGTCAGGCTCAGGGTGACCTCCTCGTCGCCACGCTTCACGCCGATGTTCACCGTTTCGTCGGCGCTGTGGCGGGCCAGCAACTGCCGCCACGCGTTGGCGTC
>JAAHIA010000245.1 GCA_010671975.1 Leptolyngbya sp. SIO4C1
TAACAGCTGTGTTTACTGCGGCGAGCGCCGCGACTGCCAGAGGCGAGCCAGCAAGCTGATCGTTGCCACGATTGCGATCGCAATGAGCAGTAGCGCCAGATTGAGCTCTAGCCCAGAGCCGCTAGGCTCGTTTTGCCATCGCGTGATCCAATAGCGACCGCTGCCTAAGCTAAAAGAGGGAACTTGCAAAAGCAATAGAATTGCCGGCAGGCTGAAAAATAGCGCAACTGCGATAATGGTAATCGTCAGACTAGTCTTTAACCAAGATTTAAAAATAGAATTCATACTTGTTGTTGCATCACATCACGCTTTGAGCATAGCAAACTTAGCCTAGCTGCCAAATTCTTAAGCTTGCTCCAAGATGCAACAACGTGAATGCTCAAAGTTCACCCCGGAGATGGCTTTCCGGAGATGGCTTTGAGCATTCGCAAACTGTCGCGTAACTTAGTTAGAAGATTTTTCAAACTGCTCGGCTTGCTGCGGATCGCTAAACAGATAGCCAGAGTCGCGGAAAAAGCCAAAATAGGCAGCGACTGCAGCCGTGCCTAGGTGTAGCCAAACATCGTTGCCGAATGCCGGCATGATGCCAAAGACGGTATTTGCCACCGGAATCAGGCCCAGAACGCCCAAAAGACCAAACCAAACGGCCAGGGTATCTGAGAACAGGCGAGATACGCGCTCATTGATGGCGTAGGCAGCGATGCCGAAAATGCCAAACGTCAGGTGCACGATGTTGTGCACGATATTGACTGGGAAGAGCCCCAGAAGATAGCCAAATCCGGTGGTGACACCAACGGTAGCCATGTATGCGGGCGTTTCCTGCGGGGTGGCTACTAAGGCTGGAATGAAGCCCAAGATGCCAGCGGCTGTGTAAATCAAGCCGATGGTGAGTGCAAAGTAGCGAACGGCCATAGAATGCTCCTTGAGTGTTGAATTAAAAGTTGTTACAGCTTTAGTTAAATAGATTTAAGCAGCAACAACCTTCATCTGATGAGAGAGGTCTGGCTCTACCAAAAGGCTCGAAGACCGCTCTGGTACTATTCAGCTGACTCTACCGATAAAGGCAGGCGCGGATATTCTCTGCGCCACAGCTGCCAGTAGGTGCCAAATCGAGCGACAAACGCCTGGGGCGGTTCGGCATAGAGCCGCTGCCCGAGTCTGATGGCCTCTGCCTTGAGCTGCCGCTGTCGCTCAGTCATCAGCCCCTGTAGCGCGGCTAGGTTTTCGCTTGCCTGAATGCGCTGCGGCTGACTGGCGATAAACTGGTTTAGCACTGCTAAGTCGTGGTCGTCACCCAGATAGTCGGTCAGCTGATGCAGGTAGTCTTCATAGTCCTTTAAATAGTCGGGCCAGAGCGATTTCAAAATCCGTAGGTGATAGCGTAAGTACTTGGCTCGCTTGCGCCAGTTGTGTAGATTCTCAACGCTCGGATCGGCTAGCGCAGCTGATAGCCCTTTATAGCCCCGCTTGTAGACTCGCTTGAGCCCTTGTTTAATCACTGACCTGTCTGCCTGCTCAAGCGGCCAGTCGGCAATTCTTGCCTGCGCCTGCTGCAGCTCGCTCAGCACGGCGTCGGTCACGTTCTCTTCTGCTAGCAAATAGCGCCGGGTAGAGAGATGATATCGCGTCAAAGCCTGCTGCACCTGATCGAAGGCATCCGCTGCGATCGCGGCCTCAAAATGGTCGGCTAGATCGTTTAGGGTCTCGACTCGCACCTGCGCATCGCGCACGGCTGCCAGCCGTCGCCCCATATCGCGAAAGCAGGTATTTTCTCGCTGATAGACTTTTCCTAGCTGATCGCGCACCAGCCGCAGCAGCGCTCGAATTTTCTTAAATCGCTTGCGCACATCGTGAATCGCTTCGCTCGGATCTTGATGCACGCCCTGGGTTAGCTGAAATAGCGCCTTATCAACCTGTTCCTGGGCGATGCGACGAACGCCTGCTGCAATAGATTCTCGGTTTTGCAGATAAAAAGACATGAAGTGTGGAAGATAGAGCCGCTGCTAGGGAGGTCAATGGGCTATGAGCATTGGTCGCTATGCAAGCAACCTAAACTCTTTTAGCCCGAACCCTTTTACGGTATTAAATTGCTAAAACAAATTTATCTCTCTTTTGAAAGAACCTCTATCGTGAGATATAAAGAGTCTACTGACTGCTATCTGCTTTTTCTCCTTTCTCAGCGACTCTATCTCTCTCCTAGGGCTGAGCCTGACCAAAGCTCTCCCCTCATCTCTCTCTAAGTAAAGATGAAATTAGTTGACAAAACTCCGATCATAGGCGTGTTGTTTGAATTTAGGAGGGTTTCTATGCCAACTACAGAACGCGCTGTTGGACTCTTTCAAAATCGTCAGGATGCAGAAGCGGCTTTGAGCCGTCTAAGAGATACAGGATTTGACATGGATCGGGTCTCGGTCGTGACGCGCAATCCCGACACTCGCAGCCTTCAAGGTGCTGCTGTTCGATCTGAGAAAGGCGATCAGGTAGCCGATGCAGCCGGCACGGGCGCTGTGGCTGGCGGCGTTGGCGGCGGTGCGCTGGGTCTACTGGGTAGCCTTGGCGTCCTAGCGATTCCGGGCGTGGGTCCGGTCGCAGAGCTAGGTATTGTCCTGGCGAACACCGTATTTGCGGGTGCTGTCGGCGCTGCTGGCGGTGGCCTAGTCGGCGCGCTAGTCGGTTGGGGACTGCCGGAAGATCGCGCTAAGTACTATAGCGATCGCGTCTATGACACTGGCGCTTACCTCGTCGTCGTCGAAGGCAGCGATCGAACCATCCAAACGGCTGAATCAGTTCTGCGCGAACATCGCATCAACGACTGGTACACCTTTACCGCACCGGTCGAAGCCAATCGCGCTCCCGATCAAACTTACGCCGATGACCGAGAGCTGCGACAGCCGCCTCACGGTAGAACCGTCATCTAATCGTCACGCGCTCCTCACAGGCGGAAAAGGTACCCTCGAGAAGGGTGCCTTTTTGCTGTCTTGAGCCGCTATCTCTGATGTAATAGAGGTCTCGCACATAACAGGGCTTGGGAACTCACTTGAAAATGAAATATCCGCAGATCGAGTTTCGACGCCGCTCAACTCTCAAAACTGGCAGGTTGAGCAAAGTCGAAACCGGGCAAATTGGGGACATCATTTAGCCGCAGCGCCATTACCAATATCAGCCGCCGTTAGCGAAGCCTGAGCCGGCCGAGCAGTTCGCCGCGCTGGTTTCAGAAACAGCCAGCCAATAAAAAAGAAAGCGGCAGTAAACAGCTGAATGATATCAACGGCAGACAGGTAGCCGTCAGCAAACGCCGCTAGGGTGCGATCGGTAATGCCAAATAGCCAGGAAGCCGTCCCTAATAGCCAAATGCCTGTTCGCAACGTGCCTAAAAATTCTTGGGTGCCGGGTGGCAGCATGTGAAAATCTCCCAAACTTATCGAAAAAACTGATTGCTGTGCCGTTCCCAATAGTCTGGGCAGCTGATAGCATCGATGCTCAAAACGCGCTGCGGATGAACTGCGCAGCGTAGATAGGCGTTTTCGCTATAAAAGCGACAGCTGGAACAGGGAAAGGCCGATTTACGCCGCTGCCAGTTAAGCTTTCTAAATCCGCGACCTAGCTCAGAAAAATGGTGGCGAAATAGCATAATCCAGGCGACTAGGGCTACCGATATGAGTAAAGTAGAAAGCCCAGCTGGCAGCTCGCTTCGGGACGTTGCGGGTGATTCAGCCTGAATGGTTGGTTCTGACGTTGCGATTAGGGCGCTGACTTCTAAGCGACTCATGGCTCTATTGCGATCGCGACAACTGCTACCCCATTAAAAAGCACAGCTTCTCATGCGCAGCTGGTTTTTAATGGACTGTTTACGGTTTTAGCAACTGCCACTAATCTCTGCCGTCTGTCCTTAGACAGGCATCGCGTCTCTATCTCCCTGGCTGCGCTAATTTTTCGGGACGGTGTAGCCCCAGCGATCAATCGTAAACTGCCAGTGAGCATAGATTTTGTCGATCGTGGCGGGCTCTAGCTGATAGTGATTTTTCTGGTAGCTAGCCTGCGAGTCAATATAGGCGCTCAAATCGGGCTTGACCCGATCAAAGTGCTCTAGATTGAGTGTGGCATAGATCTGCGCCAGGCTCTCTAGCTGATGCGACTCAAAGGTTTCATATTGCAGCTCAATCAGATTGCCAGGTGGAATCAGCGCTTTTTCTGCAAAAAAGCGCTCCATCAGCTGCTGATAGCTCCATAAAATATTTTCCTCGATCTCTTCGAGGCTAATCGACTGCAGCTGCCACAGCTCAATCAGCTTGGCGCAGGTATGTCGCTGTGAGAGAAAAACCACGTAGGGATTGCGATAAATATGAATAAACTTGGCCTGGGGAAACCGCTTCAGCAGCGTGCTAATCCGCGCCGTGTTGGCGGGGCTTTTGACCAGCGGTCGCCTGCCGCCCATGCTGAGCGACGCTAGCTTCAGCGATCGCACGTAGCGCGTCTCCCAAGCCGCCCGCTCGCTGGCAGAAAGACCTTCAAACAGCACCGCCCGCCGAAAGATGTCGCGCGTGTCTTGCGGAAAGAAAAAGGTGTGAATGTAGCTGTGCGGCGTCACGTTCGCCATGACAAATTCTTCTTCTTCCGGCTTTTGCAGCGACAGTTCGATATTGTCAATCGGTCGCTTTTTCGGCAGGCTGCGTTCGACAAAATAGCGGGTCAGGACGCTGTCTTTGAGGAATAGCTCCGGTGCCCAAGCCTGATAGGACGACACATAGCTAAAGTGCGGGTCCTGACTCATCAGGTGATGTAAATAGGTGGTGCCGCTGCGCCAGTGGCCCAAAATAAAGACGGGATCTTCTTTGAAGGCCAGCGCGTCTGCTTTGGCATTGAACTTGAGGCGAGAAAGCTGTCGACCCGGCGCGCCGAGCAGGCTAATCGTGGCTGTGGTGATCAGCTTTGGGAAATACTGGGGCTCAACCCGGTGAGCTGACAGCAGCCTCACCAGGTTAGCAAAAGAGCCGCCAGCTAAGGGATGCAGCTTGAGTGTCATGTTAGGTCTCCTCGTCGAGCTATCTTTGAGAACGCACTGAGAAAATGCACTGAGAGAACGCACTGAAAAAATGCACTGAGAAAATGCATTGAGAGAACGCATTAAAGCTTGGCTAGCGAAAGCTATCTCGCCAGGCGGCGACGCAGCTCGGTCACCCGAAAGGCAATATCCTGCAGCTCTAGGCTGCGCACAAACAGCGTAGAGATGGTGGCGATCGCGTGCAGCAGCTGCGCCAATGGAATGACAGCCAGCAGCTGCGGCAGCAGACTCAGCGGCAGCCGACCGGCCGGCTCACCTCGCTGCCAAGCTGCCTGCCGAGCGCTGCGCTCTAAGATGCTAATCAGGCTGGTAACGACGCTGAGGTAGATCAGCAGCCCGGCCACAATCCAGCCGGTCGTAAGCCAGTGCTGCGTCAGCGCCATCACCCCAACCAGTACCGTGGCCCGACCCAGCGTCAGCGCCACAAAAATGCCCTGAGCGGCGACCACCAGCCAGAGCGGATGATAGACCCGCAGCAGCAGCAGCCGACGCTTTACCCAGTCCACAAACTGCTGACTGCTAGCGCCAATGTGGCTAGTGAGCAGCAGCGCTGGCACCACGTTCACCCGCAGCCCCTGGCGGCGCAGCCGTCTGCCCAGCATGACATCGGGCGTCACGGTCTGCTGCCAAATCTGCGTTAGCCGAATCTGATGAATATGCTGCGTCTTTAGCGCCAGCGAGCCCTCCCAAGGCACGCGAGAGAGACACATCTGCACCACCATAAAGCCGTTCCAGGCATAGCGCATCAGCCCTGACCAGCGGCCTTTGACCGGCCAGTACCAGCGGTAGCCAGTGGTGACGCCGACTCGCGGGTCGGCCAGCGGACTCACCAGCGCCCTCAGCCAGCCGCGCGGTGGAATCAGGCTGGCATCAATCAGGGCGACCACGGCGCAGTCAGGCGCGAGCTGCGTCACCGTCTGAATCAAGGCGCTGCATTCAAAGCTGCAGGTCCGGTGCGGGGCTGCCAGCAGGCACTCGGCCGGCACCTGCGGGTGCGCCTGCAGCAGCAGCGGCAGCGTCTGCCAGGCCGGGTTGCTACAGTGGTCAATCACGATCTGAATCTTGTAGCAGGGATAGTCGAGCGCCAGCAGCCCGCGCAGGCAGTCGCTGCCATCCGACTGATTGCCTTGAATGCACAGCACAACCGTGGCCGGTGGCAGCTCGCTATCGGCCAAGAGCGGCCGCTGCGACTTTTTTAGGACAGCCGCCAGCGCGATCGCAACCAGCGCATGAAACAGCGACAGCAGCAGCAGGTTCCAAAAAATTAGCGGAATAGAGGCATCGCCCATAGTGGTTCCCCAACTGATCCTGCTTACTGCAGCAGCGAACTAAACTGCTTGCCACCTAGCTCTACCTGGCCCTGCTGGCAGCCGGTCTGCAGCCGCTCAAGCAGATAGTCCAAATCGTCCGCCAAAATGTTGGTACCGTGGTCGGGCTCAATCAGGGCCGCCAGCCGCAGATCGGCGCGATCGCGCAGGCGGGCAATATTCAAAAAGTTAAACGCGCCCGACTCGTAGGTGCCGCAGGGCACAGACGGATTCTCAACGCCCGCCCAGGCAGCTTGCTCAGTAAACCAGTCGGCCGCTGGGTAGCCGTGAAAATGTACCAGCGGCGCGCCCGCCTCTACCAGATGCGGCAGGTACAGGGCCGCTGCCAGCGCGATCGCCACCATCACATAGATATCGTAAGAGGGCTTGATATCGGCTGTCCCCACCGCCAAACCAGCGGGCAGCTGCAGAATCAGCTGGGTCGTCAGGCCCACGCGCAGCACGTCGCGGCTTTGATCCAAGTCGGTCTTGTTTGCCCCTGAGCGAGAGCTGACCAGCCACACGTCAGGGATCTGCCGATAGCGATCGCCCGCCTCGCCTGTCTCGCCCACAAGCCGCAGGTAGCGACGACCCTGCGCGTTCTGGCGCAGCTCCTCGGCGCTATAGCCTTCTACCGCCGTGAGCCCTGCCCAGTCAGCCGCTGATATCTCAATCTCGCCCAGGTACTGCGGCGGTTCCAGATAGGCCACAAAGCCGTAGGAAACGCCGGTTCTGCCATTGACCAGCAGATCGACAATATCGCGGTACGACCGTCTAGGAATCACCTGCGCCAGCTGAAAGCCGGGTGGAAACAGGCCGGTCTCGGCCAGCGCCTGCCCTAGCTTGACCAGCCGCGCCGCGTAGTCTGACGCCTGCGGTGCGTACTGCCCCAGCTCAAACCGGCTAAGCGGCAGCGGCAAGATCGGCACGAAGACCTTGGGAATCAGCGACTTGTTGACGAATGTCTCGATTTGGCTGCGGGGAAAGACCGCATCCGAGAGATTCATATTTAAG
>JAAHIA010000246.1 GCA_010671975.1 Leptolyngbya sp. SIO4C1
TGATTTAGACCAGTTCAAGCTGGTCTAAATCGAGATAGCAGAGAACATGCACCGCAGAGGGCTGCAGAGTATTGAGCACCTGGGCGATTTCTTGCTCAAACTGAGTGCGATTGACCAGCTGGGTGAGGGCGTCATGCGTCGCCTGCCAGGACAGCTGCTGCGCCAGGCGACGGGCCTGAGTGACATCGCGAAAAACAATCACGGTGCCAACAATTTGCCGATTGAGGTTGTGGATAGGCGCTGCTGAGCAGTGAATGCCATAGTCTTGTCCCGTACGAGCCAGCAGCAGCGGATAGCCGTCAAGGGTCACTATATCTGCCTGGGCCAGCACGCGCTCGACTGGGCTGTTCAGCGGGTTGCGAGTGGCTTCATCTACGATGTGAAAAACCATCGTTAGCGGCTGCCCTTTGGCCTGAGAGAGCGTCCAGCCAGTGAGGGCCTCAGCTACAGGATTGAGGTACTCTACCTGACCTTGCAAATTAGCGCGAATGACTCCATCGCCAATGGAATGCAGCGTCACCTGGGCCAATGCCTGCTCCTGCAAGAGCTGCTGCTCAATCGTGCTGCGCTCCTGAATTTCTCGCTGCAGCGCCGCTGTGCGGTCGGTGATCATTGACTCTAGCTGATGCTGATGCTCGGCTAAAATCAGCTCGGTCTGCTTGCGATCGCAGATGTCCTCAACCACGATAATTTCTGTGCGGGGAATGCCCTGCGCATCGTGCAGCAAAGACAGCGTCAGCTTTGCCCACCGCAGCCCGCCAGACTTATGAACGTAGCGCTTTTCAAACGATAGCGAGGTAGCGTCACCGCGTATGAGTCGGTCAATCCCGGCCTGAGCTGAGTCTGGATCGCTGGGACAGGTAATATCGTGATAAGTCATCGTCAGCAGCTCTGCTGCACTGTAGCCAACTAGCTGACAAAAGCGCTGATTAACGCTGAGATAGCGCCCCGTTGCCAAATCGACCTGCGTAATCCCCACGCCGGCTTGCTCAAAGATGGCTCGAAACCGTTCGGCATCTTGCTTGAAGTCGGGGTTGAGGTGTCTGTCAACGTCTATGCTGAAATTAATTCCTATTTGCAGCGGCTGATCATCTTCGCAAGGAGAAACCATAGCGGCCTTGAATAGTGGCTTTGAAACAACAGTCTGAATGGGCGCAGGAACTGCGCGGTAGCTGCTTGCCTGATGTCAAAGCGAGTTGATAAAAAAGCGCTATCGGCTCAATGCCCAGAATGACTGCGGCATGAGTGCTTCTAATGTGAGCTGTCGAGCGGCCTCAGCCAGCTGCTGCAGGTTATCCGGCGAAGACAGGTGGGGAATGGTGCCAAGATAGGGCGTCTGAGTGAGTCGTTCAATCAGGGCAGTAGGAGCCAATTGAGCCATCCTTTCAGGTGAACAAGGGGTGACGCAGTTTAAAACAAAGCCGACTAGATGGATTCCGGTTTGTTTAGCCAGCGCTACGTTGGCGACTGCATTAGCGATCGCACCCAGCTTGACTGGCACCACAAGCACCGTTGGCAGCCGCCAGGCGGCCGCCAGATCGGCCACCGTCGTGTCGTCTGTAATCGGAGAACCCAGCCCGCCGACGCCTTCTACAATCACCCAGTCTCGCGTCGCGCTCAGCTGGCGAAAGGCCTGCCAGGCAACGCTTAGATCGATAGCTTCATGCTGCAGCGCAGCGGCTACCGGTGGGGCCAGCGGCGCTTCATAAAACAGCGGATTGAGCTCAGCTAGCGACTGATCGAGCTGAAATAGCTGCTGATAGCGTTCGCGATCGCCCACGCCTGATTGCACCGGCTTGAGCAGCCCCAGCCGATACGGCTGGCAGTAGCGCTGCCAGTAGGCAGTCAGCGCGCAAGTCAAAACAGTTTTGCCACAGTCAGTATCAGTGGCGGCAATCAGAAGGGCTGTCAAGGGCTGTCATTATCAATTGTGAACCTTTAAGCAGCATAGCAGGCAGCGCTTGCCTTGCACGCAGGCAGCACCGGTGCGGGTCGGCGATGGAAAAGGCCGCGAGCAATCCAGGGCTATTCCGACTGACCGGTCACCTGAATTTCTAGCCCAAAGTCGGCCGAACTTGGCGCTTTAACATCAATGGCATAGTCACCGCCTAGGGGGAGATAGCTCTGCCAGAACAAAACACCTGACGCATCTGCCATCAGCTCACCGTCTGGCAGCCTGACATCAAACGTCACCGGACCGCTGGCCTGCTGCAGCTGCACTGATAAAATCTGGCCTTGCCGCGCGTTGACGATGTAGCGCCGCACGCGACCCGGACCAACGCTATTGGCCACGGTTACGCCCGTTTCTCCAGCGGGGAACTGCACACGCTGCTGTAAGATCTCTGGCTGCACGTTGCTGGGCTGGTCGGGCTCATCTGGCTCGCTGGGCTCATCTGGCTCATCCGGCTGGCTGGGCTGGTCGGGCTCATCCGGCTCAGGCGCAGCCAGCAGCTCAACGTCTAGCGCGTAGTCGCTGCGTGAGAGACCCTGCACCGGGCTCAGCTGAATGATGTAGTCACCGTCAGACTCCAGCGGACCGCGCCAGCGAAACCGACGGCTGGCATCGTCCGCCACCAGTTCGCCGCTAGGGTCAAGCACAGACAGCAGAACGCCTTCTCCCCGCAGCGTGGCGGCTAAAATTTGACCGGCCTCAGCCGAGACCGAATAGTTGATTGTGTCACCGCCTCTGAGCGTACCTTCCACCGTTTGGCTATCGCCAGGTCCAAGCGTGAGCGCCTGGTTATACTCGGTCGGCTGGGGCTGAGGTGGCGACGGGTCATCGGTGGGCGTGGGCGTAGGGGTCGCTGTGGGCATTGGGGTAATGGTCGGGGTCGGCGTGGCTGGCTCGCTGAGATAGTTCACCACGGCCCAGCCGCCCATACCGGCCACAATCGCAGACACGGCCCCAATTCCAGTGACTGCCCAGGGATTTTCTAAGAGGCCGCTACGTGCTTCAGGCACCGGTGGCTGCGCGGCAGTGCGCGTCGGCTGTGGCCTCGTTGACGGGGCCGGACGCCCAACGGCTACCGTTCGCATCTCTGAGAGCGGTGGCGCAGCTGCGGTGGGCGGTTTTGGCGGGGCGGGAGCGCCTGGGGCAGCTGAGGGCGCAACCGCTGCCTGACCTGAGAGCGCCTGCGCCATCTGACTGACCGACTGGTAGCGATCGCCCGGTCGATAGCTGAGTGCCCGGTTCAAAACCTGCGCCAGCTCGGGGCTGACCTGAGTATGCTGCTGCCACGTCCAGGCTAGATTGACATCATCGAACAGGGCCTGGGGCTCCTTGCCCGTCAGCAGCACCACCGCCGTTACAGCGAGCGAATAGAGATCGCTGTTAGGGTAGGCCCGTCCGGTTTGCATTTGCTCGCTGGGGGCGTAGCCAACTTTACCCACGGTTGTGGCCATCTCAGTGCCGTCATGCTGCAGCCGCGTGACCACTTCCTTGACGACACCAAAGTCAATCAGCACCGGCATTTGATCGCTGCGGCGCAAGATCAGGTTGTCTGGGCTAATATCGCGATGAATGATGCCTTTAGCGTGAATATGGGCGAGCACCGGCAGCATTTGCTGAATCAGCTGACGCACTTCTGTCTCTGAGAAAGCGCTGCCCTGAGCGCGGCGCTGGTTGAGCAAGTCGCGATAGGTTGTGCCCTCAACATAGTCTTGGACTAAGAACAGGCGCTGGTCTTGCTCAAAGGTGGCGCGAAACTGCGGAATTTGAGGATGGGTGATCTGATAGAGAATAGCGGCTTCTCTTTGAAATAGCTGAGTTGCTTTGTCTGAAAACCGGTCTTCTCCCTGCACGGGAACAAACTCTTTAAGGGCACAGCGTTCGCTAAAGCGTCCCTGATCTTCAGCTAAATAGGTTCGACCGAAGCCTCCCTGACCCAGCAGCTGAACGATCCGATAGCGATTTTGCAGCAGAGTGCCTACAGGAATAGCAGGTTGCATAGCGAAACTGTCCTAATCAACGGCCAACCGTAGACGGAGCGGGCCGTCTACAGTTGGCTTCATCAGTTTACTCTATCCATTTTGTGCGCGGACACCGGCCAGTGAGACTGGGCTGGCCTAGCCTTGGCTGCAGACAAGTTTTAGGCTGCAGGTTTAACCCCTTCTTGCAGGCGGGCATGCTTGAAGTGTGAAGTTTTTCTCTCCACCCTGGCGATCGCAATGAATTCTGGCTCTACGCTTACCAACCAACCTGTCAACGGTCTTCAAACGCAGCCGGCTTGCTTGCTGGATGGTTTATCTGCTGATGAGCGAGATCGCGACCGGGTGCGAACCATTCAGCAGCTCAATCTGCTAGAGGCGACCCATATCCCCATTTTTGAAGAAGCTGTGCAAACGGTGTCGCGCTGGCTGAGCGCTCCGGTATGCATTTTGAGCATTGTTGACCAGCAGCAGCAGCGCTTTAAGGCAGCGATAGGGCTCTCTAGCATGGGCCTGATGAATCAGCTAGCCGCAGTTAGGCTGCTGCCGCGACAGGAGTCATTTTGTACTCACGTGGTTGAGAGCGCTCAGACGGTAGCGCTTGAGAACATCGCGCGGTGTCCGGTTTTTTCGGATAGCCTGCTGGTGCACCAGTACGGCGTGCAGGCTTACTTAGGGGTGCCGCTAGTCACCAGCGAGGGCTGCTGCATCGGGGCGCTAGCGGTCATGGATCTGCTGCCGCGCCAGTTTACCGCTCAAGAGAAAGTCTTTTTGGAACTCAACGCTCGCTGGTGCATGAGCGAGTATGAGCGACAGCACTGTCAGCTAGCGCCTTCTACTTCGGCAGCCAGGCCAGCAACAGGATCGGTAGCAAAGACAGACACCGCTGCGCAGCCGCTGCGATCGCAAATCAACGACATTCGCCTAGGGCTGATCTCACAGCTGACTCAGGATCTGCGCAATCCGCTGACGGCCATCACGGGCATGGCAAACATGCTCAGCCGAGAAATCTACGGGCCGCTGAGTGAAAAGCAGCAAGAATACGCCAAAATCGTGCTGGATAGCAGCCAAGCACTGCTATCCACAGTAGATGAAATCGTTGGCCTCGGCAGCTTAGCCGCTAACTATCAGGCCCTATCGCTGGCGCCTATCGATATTGAGATGCTGACGCAGCAGTCACTGCAGTCGCTCAATCAGCTAGGGCAGCAGCAGGGGCTTGACCTAACCCTGTCAATAGAGCCGGGCTCCCGGCTATGGGTACTCGATAAGCGCGTCATCAAGCAGCTCATTCACTATCTGCTTTCTAGCATTATCAAACTCTGTGCCTCCGGCAGCACTGTTCGCCTGCATATTTCTCGCAAAGAGGGCCGACTGCATCTAGCGGTATGGGTTTCAAACCCCTGGCTAGGGGACGATCTGCCGCAGCCTGTTATTGCCTGGTGCCGCCAGCACCTCACGGACGCAGCCTCTGAAATATCAGTTCAGGATAGACTTTCGCCACCGGCTAGCGCTCACTCAGCGCCGTCTCAGGAAGCTGCGCAAATTTCTCATCACGAGTTAGGGCTGCTCCTGAGTCGGTATCTCACAGAAATTCATCAGGGTACTATCGCGCTGCAGGGCTCGTTAGAGACAGGCTATCGCTGCGTTGTTAGTTTTCCTTCGCTAGCCGCCGCATAGGCGAGATTCAGTAGACCCATACGGCAACGCTACCTGCTACTAGCGCCTACGGCTTCATTCGGTTTCGAGGGCAGATAGAGTAGCATTGGCTGTAGCGCATCGCGAGGTTGCCCTATGCCTTTGACTCTCAGCCAGCTGAATATTTACCCGGTCAAGTCAGCCGCCGGTCTTTCACTCAGCCAGGCGACGGTAGAAGCGCGAGGCCTACAGTTCGATCGCCGCTGGATGGTGGCTGACCTGCAGGGCAAGTTCATGACCCAGCGTAAGTTTCCGCGTCTGGCGCTGATGCAAGTTGCTATAGAAGAAGATGAGCTACGGCTCGAAGCCCCCGACCGCCCAGCGCTAAGGCTGCCGCTGGTACCAGCTCACCTCGATCACATTGAAGTGGAAGTCTGGGGCGATCTCACTCAGGCAGTTTCGCTGGGCGCTGAGGCACAGCAGTGGGTGAGCGACTTTTTGCAAGTGCCCTGTCAGCTGGTCTACATGCCTGATACGGCGCAGCGCCCGACCGCGCACGGCAAGCTAGGTGAAGACAAGTTAGTGAGCTTTGCCGATGCCTATCCTTTTTTACTGATTTCAGAAGCGTCGCTGGCACATCTCAATGACAGGCTAGAAGCGCCGGTGCCGATGAATCGCTTTCGGCCCAACCTGGTGGTGAGCGGCTGTGAAGCCCATGCTGAAGATAGCTGGGCGCAGATTCGCGTTGGGGAGATAGTGTTTGAGCTGCCCAAGGGGTGCGATCGCTGCTCGATTCCCGGCGTCGATCAGGCAACTGGCATTCAGCACAAAGAGCCGCTAAAGACGCTGGCGACCTATCGCCGCTGGGACAGTGCCATTTGGTTTGGGCAGAACCTGTTGCAGCAGAATTTAGGACAGCTGCAGGTGGGCGATCGCATCGAGGTGTTAGCCCGAAAATAAACTGCTCTCAACCAAACATTAAATAAATTTTAAATCTGCTTTGCTAGGGTGCCTGCGGCGTTGTGAGGAGTCTCAATGATTTTGCAGGCAGGCTTGGCAGCATTCCTAATGCTGCTGATTGGCGATTTTCTAGCGACATTTGTCTATCACGTCCCCGAACATGTGTTTGGTCGATATCACGCTGTTGTGCACCACAGTCCGCGCCGCAGCTTTGTGCGGTATGTCATTCGCAAAGGCCAGCCGCAGGCGCTAGTGTCAGGCTTTTTGGCAGCTTTTCCCTATCTAATGCTGGTGCCGCTACTGTGGCCGCTGTCTGCTGGAGGCACGCTGCTAGGGCTGGGGCTGGCCGAGCTGCATGTGATCTGGCGACATCAGTTTGCGCCTGGCTACCGTACCCCAACTGCGGTTAAGCGGCTCTGTCAGCTGTGCTTTATCACCACGCCAGAGCGCCATTTGATTCATCATCAAAATGGCAATTTGGCCTTTGGCGACGTGTTTACCTTCTACGGTCAGCCCGCCGCTCAATGGCTGCAATTCTTACGCCGATTGAAGCGACAGCTATCGCAGACAGCATAGAACGGCATGAGACTGCCGTCAGCAGTCAGCCCATTTCTCCCCCAGGGTCTTTCTCCCTCAAGGGTCTATGTCAAACGCCGCCGTGCCCTTAAACTGAGGGGGACGCAGCCGCTTACTCAAGCAGATTGAGGACAATCACTATGCAAACGGTTTCAACCACCCCTTTTAGCGATCAAAAGCCTGGCACGTCCGGCTTGCGCAAACAGGTGCCGACGTTTCAGCAGCCGCACTATCTAGAAAATTTTATTCAATCTATCTTTGATAGCTTAGAGGGCTATCAGG
>JAAHIA010000247.1 GCA_010671975.1 Leptolyngbya sp. SIO4C1
TGAGAACGCCATCATGGTCGTGATGGGAATTGCGCTGCTGTTTTCTGCGGCAACCACCGAAACAGCCAGACTCGGCGAACAGAAAGAGCTGGTGCTAGAGCCGCAGCGTCAGGAACTGCTGCTGCCCGCTGCTGAGCAGTAGCATCGAGCGGTCAGGCACCTCTCTGTATGCGCTGGCAGTCGCGACTTGCGACACAGCACCGCGTCAAAGACTTGTTGATCTCTAATGGCAATCGGCGCAGGCACCAACGTCACCATCGAGTCGGCGACCTTGTCACGCGCTGGACTCTATGGTGCTGTATGGCTTTCTCTCTTACTTGCTAGCCATGCTCTATCCGCGCTACTCGGCGCTGTTTTACAGCATGGCGACACTCCTGATTGTTGCCATCAGCTTTAGTCGGCTTTACTTAGGGGTGCATTGGCCAACGGATGCCATCGCTGGCTACGGCATTGGCTTTCTTTGGGTGACGGTCTGCGTTACCCTGCTGCGATTACCAAAGCTCAGCAGAAGCCGAGCTGCTTCGAGTAGATAGACTCTGCCACTGACTTTTAGCTGCGATAAAAATCTTAAAAAGATAGGATGATCAGAATACCTGGTTTTAATAGCTGCAGCCTGATACTAACTGGAGACTGACGAATGCCCGACTGGTTAAACCGCCTGCCGCGCTGGCTGGTGCTAGAAATTGCGCTGCCGCTGACAATTCTGAATATCTGGCTTTTAGGGCGAACTTTTGGCTATTTTCAATCGCTCTTGATCCCGCTGATTATCGCTATGCTGCTGGCGTTTTTGCTGGACTATCCGGTTCGCTATTTGCAGCGGCGAGGGCTAAAGCGCGATTTTGCCATCTTAGGAATTGCGCTGCTGGCGCTGCTGACAGCTGGCGCTTTTGGCATTGTGCTTGCACCGGTCCTGCTGCGGCAGCTAGAAGAGCTGACTAATCGTCTGCCGGTGTGGATCCAGTCGAGCGGCCAGCAGCTGCAGGCGGTTGATAGCTGGCTGACGGCTCAGCAGATTCCGCTAGATCTGAGTGCACTGGCCGCGCAGCTGGCAGGCTCACTGCCGACTGAGCTTCAGCTGTTGCCCGATCAGGTGCTGGTGTTTCTGCTTGGCTTTGCCGACAGGCTACTGGAGCTGGTGCTAACGGCGGTGCTGACGCTGAATTTTTTGCTACATGGTGAAGCTTTCTGGAAGGGGCTGCTGCAGTGGCTACCCAACCAGGTGGGGCCGCGCATTCAAAAGGCGCTGCGGCAGCAGTTTCAAAACTACTTCGTGGGGCAGGCGATGATTGCGGCGCTGATGGGCGCTGTGCTGACAATCGCATTTGGCTTACTCAAAATTCCTTTCTGGCTGGTGTTCGGGCTTGGGATTGGGGTAACCGTACTGATTCCTTTTGGAGACTTTCTTGGCATCACGGTGGTGACGCTGCTGGTCTCGCTCAAAAGCCTCTGGCTGGGGGGCGAAGTGCTGGCCGTGGCTATTCTCACCGATCAGATAATTGACAATGCGATCGCACCGCGACTGCTGGGCAATCTGGTTGGGCTCAACCCTATCTGGGTGCTAATTGCGCTGCTGCTAGGCGCTCAGCTGGGCGGCATTTTGGGCGTGGTGATTGCCGTGCCGCTGACTGGCACCGTGAAAAGTTTAGCCAACAGCTGGCGACAGTCACAGCTGAGCGAGCCGGCTCCGCTGAGTATCGAGACCGAGGCAGTTGGATAGCAGTGCTAGTCAATTGAGCAGCAGATGAATATGCAGACTCCCCTACTGCTGTCTCCAAGACGTTTATAGCTTTCTCTCCTAGTAGTGCTGAGACGCCAGAGAGAACCCGCTATCGCTGGTGACAAACATAGTTAGGAGAAATTGGCTGACGAACGCATTCGATTAAATAGAAGACATAGAGCAGTCTCTTTGTGATCGGACAACCTGTACAGAAACAGCAACCATCTGCTATAATCACGAAACCGAGAAAAAAGGCTTGACTGCTGAGCGCTTCTACTCCTCACGATCTAGAGCTGCTTACGTCACTCATTTCGGCTTTTTCTTGATCTATTTAGGTACCTTTAGTTTTTCTCTACGCAAATTTTTAGATAGCGGTGAGGAACTGGTGAGTGAGTTATTTAGCCGCAAGCGCCCGAGCAAGGTATCAGAGCTGATTCAATCGCGCGACTGGTCACAGACATCGCTAGGGGAAATTTCGACCTGGTCTGCGACTTTAAAGATTGCGCTAGGCATTTTACTCAAGGCCGATATCCCCATGCTCTGCATTTGGGGACGCGATCGCATCCTGTTCTATAACGATACCTGCTCAAGCCTGCTGCCAGCGGACGGCCCCGCCGTAGGTCAGTCTCTAAGTCACCTGCGCTCGGAGCAGAGTCTATCAGCCGCTGTTGAGAGCGTGTTTGTCACCGGGCAGGCAGCTGAGGCCCAGCCAGCATCGATAGCAGGCCAGTCCACTAAGCCAGCCTACACCTGGTCTTGCAGCGCCATCTCTAGCGACCTTGAGCAGGTCGAAGGCGTTTTGGCTATCGGTGTCAAAGCAGCTGAGGAACTGGCTCGGCCATCCTTAGACTCAGCTCAGACGGCTTTAGAAAAAAGCAATGCTGCGTTTCAAGCCGCGCTGCGAGAGAGCGAAGACCGACTGCGCATGGCGGTAGAGGCAGCTCAGCTCGGCACTTGGGATTGGAACTTAATCACCAATGAGCTGATTTGGGATTCGGGCTGCAAAGCCATGTTTGGTCTACCTGCCGAGGCTGAGGTAACGATTGAGACCTTTTTCACCGGACTGCACCCGGAGGATCGCGACCGGGTTGAGCAGGTGATTCAGGCAATCCTTGAGCCAGGCGGAGAAAATCATTACGATATCGACTATCGTACCGTTGGCCTTCAAGACGGGGTTGAACGCTGGATCTCAGCGAGAGGGCAGGCATACTTTGCTGCAGACGGCACGCCGCAGCGTTTTACAGGCACCGTGTTAGACATTAGCGATTGCAAGCAGATTGAGCAAGCTTTGATTGCCAGTGAAGCCACCGCAGTTGCTCAGGCAGAAGAGCTGACTGCTCTGATGAAAACGATTCCGGCTGCCATTTGGATTGCTTACGATCCTCAATGCCATCAGCTGATGGCTAACCAAACTGCCTACGAGCTGATGGGGGTTGAGCCAGACACAGTGGCAGCTGCCAGCCTGGCGGATGGACGCTATCCGCTGCAGTTCAAACAGTTCAAAAACGGGCATGAGATTCCAACTCAAGATCTGCCGATGCAAAAGGCAATTCGCACCCGACAGGCAGTAATTGACGAGATTGAGTTTGTCTTTCCGGACGGCTCCGTTCGCCATATCTATGGCAAAGCCGTGCCGCTCTACAGTCCTACGGGGGCTGTACGGGGTGCGATCGCTGGGTTTGTTGAAATTACGGCACTCAAACAGAGCGAGCGAGCGCGGGAACAGCTGCTGCAGCGCGAGCGGCGAGCGCGGGAAGAGGCCGAGCAGGCCAATCGCCTCAAAGACCAGTTTTTGGCCGTGCTCTCTCACGAGCTGCGATCGCCTCTAAATCCAATTCTAGGCTGGTCAAAGCTGCTGCAAACTCGCAGCTTTAATACAGCCAAAACAGCGCAGGCGCTGGCCACAATCGAGCGTAATGCCCGGCTGCAGGCGCAGCTGGTAGATGACCTGCTAGATTTAGCGAGAATTTTGCGCGGCAAGCTCCATCTGAACCCTGCGCCTGTGAGCTTAGCGTTTGTGATTGAGGCGGCTACAGAGACCGTCAGAGCGGCAGCCGCTGAAAAGTCAATTGCTCTACAGCTTGGCCTAGATCCTGAGCTGCAGGTGCTTGGCGATGCCGCTCGCCTGCAGCAGATCGTTTGGAATTTACTCTCGAATGCTATCAAGTTTACGCCCGAAAAAGGGCAGATAGATATCAGCCTGAGACGGCGCCACAATCAGGCCGAAATCACGGTCACGGATACCGGCATTGGCATTCGTTCCGACTTTTTGCCCTACATTTTTGAATCTTTTCATCAGGAAGATATCTCAACCACTCGAAAGCACGGTGGACTTGGGCTTGGGCTGGCAATCGTTCGCCAGCTGGTTGAGGCGCATGACGGTACGATTACCGCTCGTAGCCCCGGTGAGTGCAGGGGGGCCACCTTTACAGTTCGGCTGCCTCAGCTCAATGCCACATTCACTCACTGCCCAGTCAAAGTCTCTGCTAAACCTGCGCTCAACTTGGACGGGCTTTGCATTCTCGCCGTTGATGATTCTCTAGATACGCAGGAGCTGCTGATCTGCTTGCTTAAGCAGTATGGCGCAAATATCATGACGGCTGGCTCTGGCGCTGAGGCACTGAAGATTCTTAAAGACATTCGGCCCGACGTGCTAATCAGCGATATCGGCATGCCTGAGATGGATGGCTACAGCTTAATTCAGCAGATCCGGGCGCTGTCGCCTGAGCAAGGTGGGCAGCTGCCGGCGATCGCACTGACCGCCTATGCCCAAGCAGACGATCAGCGGCAGGCCCTTGCCAGCGGCTATCAGCGGCACCTGACTAAGCCGATAGACATCGAAAAGCTAGTTCAGGCAATCATTACCCTGCTTCAGCCCAGCCCACCAGCATGAGCGATAAAATGGCGCGATATGAGACTGGCATGCGCGTTCTTCCTCATTTCAATGTGCCCTCTAATAGCGGCTCTAGCGGATGCCGGGTTTTTCTCATGCGTAAATTGTTGATAATCTCTGCCCTGCTAATCAACAGGCATTCGGCACCGACATAGTCTAAAAAATCGGTAGGGTTGCCAGAGCTGCCTAGCGTGTAGCTGGCTTGTGACAACAGGCTGAGCGTGCTAGCTTGAGTTTGTTATCCTCGGTCGGCGCAATGTTGGCCTTTTGTCAACAAATCCTGCCAATAGCTCTGTTAGCCTTCCATCCGCTTTAAAGATGACCGCGAACTCGATTCATTCTTCCAGTGCGCCGGCTGCTCCCGCCGATCCGCGTCAGGTGCTGACCTCAGAGACGCTGACGCAGCTCAACCAGCGCTCCGATCGGGCTGGCGCGCTGCGCCTGGTTGGGCATCTACTCACGCTCCTTCTCAGCGGCGGCCTGTGGGCTTTCGCACCAGTCTGGCTGGCTATCCCGGCGCTGTTCGTCTACGGCACCGGCCTGGCGCTGATGTTCTGTGCGATGCATGAATGCGTTCACCGCACCGCCTTTTCTCGCGTCAAAGCGAACGATGCGGTGGCCTGGTTTGCCGGGCTGCTCTCGTTTTACAACGCCACTTTCTACCGGCGCTACCACAAGCGGCACCACCGCTACACGCAGATCCCTGGCAAAGACCCGGAGCTAGACGACCCCAAGCCAGAAACGCTGGCTCAGTATCTCTGGCAGCTTAGCGGTCTGCCCTGGTGGTGGGGCAAGCTGGTGGCCCATACGCAGATGGCGCTCGGTCATGTCGAGCAGTTTCCCTTCCTATCCGAGACCGCCCAGGCGGAGGTGGTGCGGTCGGTGCGATCGCAGCTGGCGGTGTACGGTGCGATCGCGCTGGTCTCGGCGCTGCTGGGGCACCCTGGCCTGATCGTCACCCACTGGCTGCTGCCGCTGGCGGTGGGTCAGCCGGTCTTGCGGTATGTGCTGCTGGCAGAGCACGGCGGCTGCACCCAGGACGACAATCCGCTGACCAACACCCGCACGACGCTGACGCTGGGGCCGCTGCGATTCTTGATGTGGAATATGCCGTACCACGCTGAGCACCACCTGTATCCGTCGATTCCGTTTCACGCCCTGCCAGCGGCGCACCGGTCGCTCAGCCCGCAGTTTGCCCAGGTGGCTCCAGGCTACCTGAGCGTCCATCGGGGTATTCTGGCGGCGTTCGAATAGGTGCCTATGCCCGACCGATACGTTCTCGACCCCTTTGAGCTGCAGTGCGGCGTCGAGCTGCCCGTCACGATTGTTTATCAGACCTACGGCAGCCTCAACCGCGATCGCAGCAACGCCGTGCTGTACCCCACCTCCTACGGCGCGCAGCATACTGACGTAGACTGGCTGATTCGTCCCGACGGCATTCTAGACCCGACCCGCTGGTTTGTGATTATGCCCAATATGTTTGGCAACGGGCTGTCGACCTCTCCCAGCACCTGCGCCGCAGCGGCCGCACCCGGCGTCTACTTTACGCATTACGACAACGTGCGCGCCCAGGCAGCGCTGTTAGACCATCTGAGCATCGAGCGGCTGGCGCTGGTCTACGGCTGGTCGATGGGCGCTCAGCAGGGGTATCACTGGGGCGCACTCTACCCTGAGCGGGTGCAGCGGGTCGCGGCCCTGTGTGGGACGGCCAAAACCACCGACCACAACCGAATTTTTCTCTACAGCCTGCGCGCCGCGCTGCAGGGCGACCCCGCCTGGAACGGCACAAGGTTTGAGGGCATCCCCGAGCGTGGCTTTCACACCTTCACGCAGATCTACGCCAGCTGGGCGGCCTCTCAGGCGTACTACCGGGCTCAGCCCTACCTGGCCTGGGGCTACACCTCGCTAGAAGACTACCTGCTGCGCAGCTGGGAGGCGGGCTACCGCAGACGCGACCCGCATAACCTGCTGGCGATGATCGAGACCTGGCTGCGCTGCGATGTCAGCGACAACCCTATCTATGCAGGCGACTATGTCAGAGCGCTGGGGTCGATAGCGGCTAAGACGCTGGTGATGCCGGCAACAACAGATTTGTACTTCACGCCAGAAGACTGCCAGGCCGAGGCGCAGCTCATCCCCAACAGCGACTACTGCCCAATTCCGTCGATCTGGGGGCACCGGGCGGGCAACCCATATCAGAATCCGGAGGATGAGGCGTTTATTCGGCGGGCGGTGGGGGGTTTGTTGGGATGAATAGGTGGATGGGTGGATGGGTGAATGGGTAGATGGGGGCACAGCAGTGCAGTTCAGCTGCTGAGGTTAGTGTGGCGTCGTTTGGAAATATTGACTGAAGCAGCAAAAATGGTTAAGACTTAGCGAAATCAGTAGACATTGATGAATAAGCAGGCTATGGTTGACTCAACCTCGAATTTTCGGAGGGGTTTGCTGAACCTCGAAAACCGCATAGCTTCGTTGACCCCCCCGGGCCTATTGGCTCGCAAGGGTTTTAGCAGTTTTCCACAGGCTGTTAATGCGAATGATTCGCATTTATTTGGCCGTTTTTAGACCCCCCCCGAAAATGCTAGTCTGAAAGTACTGGTAATAAAGGCTTCTAGAAGCCGGGGGTTCAATTTCTAATTCCCCTCACGGGGACGGAAACTCACAGTAGTCCGTGTTTTTTATGCTGTTGACGGTTCAATTCCTAATTCCCCTCACGGGGACGGAAACCCGAAGCCGTTTTGGCTGCA
>JAAHIA010000248.1 GCA_010671975.1 Leptolyngbya sp. SIO4C1
GCGGCGCACTAGCTCTGAAAAGGCTAGGCAGTTGGGGTCTGAGGTTTGGCAGAAGCTGACTAAATGAATATCTGATAAACGTTGAAACTGCTTAGAAGAAAGCGCAGTTGACTGATAGCCGAGAGTAGATGCCGCAGAGAGTGACGAAATTACTTCAGTTTGAGCAGTTTGCATGTTTGATAAAAGTAGGTATTACACACAGTAGAAGAGGTATAGACCTCTCAGCTGAGCCCGAATTAGCTCAGGGAAAATACGTATTTCTGCTACTAAAAAAATAGTCAAAAATACGGATAAAATACTTCAGCTAAATGGCTGAGGTGCTTATGAAGATATCGTTTAGCTCAGGTATATTCAGGTAAAGATAGATAATTCTAGATCAAAGAAATCTGTATAAATACGGGTATCTCCGAGGAATAGATCAAGCTTGGATGAAAATCTCTATTTAGCTTCATATGGCCTTCATGCGCCCATGCCAGAATATTGCTTCAGTCCGCGTTTCCACAGACAGCGATTGAGTCGCCAAAAAATGAGACTCCAGGCCAGCATAGTCAGCAGTCCTCGCGTCAGGTCAACCGGTAGTCCCACCAGCAGGCTGGCTGGAAAATAAATCAGATAGGGAAACGGCGTCCACAGGATAGCTGAGCGAACCGCTTCTGGAAATACGCTAAGCGGTGCAATCATGCCAGACAGAAAAATATAAAACAGTAGCGCAAACTGCTCGATAGCCGAGGCTCGCTCAACCCAAAAGGCCAGCATGGCATAGGTATACTGCATCAAAAAGCGCAGGCAGAACGCAGCTGCGATCGCAATCAGTCCCCAAAAACAGCCGCTCGCTGTGGGCAGCCACCAGGCGTCTGGATAAAGTATGAAGAAGAGCGCAATCAGCCCTATGGCAAACGGCAGGCGGGCAAACCGCTCTGCGAAGTGCGAAATGAAGTGCCGCCAGCCTGGATCAAGCGGCTGCAGCAGCAGGGGAGACAGCTTGCCCTGTATTACCTCTTTCTCAAAATCCCAGATCACCCAAACGACCGTGAACTGTCGAACCACAAAGACTGCTAGAAAGTAGCGCACCACGTCTAGGGGCGAAAGGCCGAACTGGCCGCTCTGGGCTGCCTGATTCCAAATACCCATCAAGATCAGCGGAAACGAGCCTGAAAGCACCCAAAACATTAGCTCAGCGCGATATTCCACCATGTAGGCATAGTAGACCGACAGCAGGGTGCGGGCGATCCGCAGGGGACGCCAGAGCAGTTTGGGATCTGGGATTTGGGATTTGGGACTGAGGCGTTGGGGCATGGTGGTTAGCGCTAGAGGACGGCACCGGCTTGGAAGACGCGGCCAATGACGTCTTCGATGGGCGGGTCGGTAACCGTGAGGTCTTGAATTTTGAGATCGGCCAGAATTTTGGAGACGGTCTGAGTTAGGGCTTCGCGGCGCACGATGAAGACGGCTTTGCAGCCGTCAAGCGTCCTGAGTTCGCCATAGCGGCTGAGCAGATCGCGCGGCAGATTGCCGTCTAGCTCAACGGTGACTTCACGATAGGGGGCAAAGCGTTCGAGCAGGCCGTCAAGCCGCCCGTCGTAGATTAGCTGTCCTTGGTAAATTAGGAGGACGCGATCGCACAGGGCCGTGATGTCGGCCATGTAGTGACTGGTGAGTAAGATCGTGGCCTGATAGCGCTGGTTGTATGCTTGCAGAAAGTCGCGAACGGCAACCTGGGCATTGACGTCTAGCCCCAGCGTCGGCTCATCTAAAAACAGCACCTGCGGCCGATGAATTAGGGCTGCTAGCATCTCAGCTTTCATCCGCTCTCCCAGCGAGAGCTTGCGCACTGGCTGCGTCAGCTTGTCTTGAATAGCAAGCATGTCGGCTAGCTCATCGATCCGGTAGCGCAGCTCCCGCGCGCTCAGGCCGTAGATTGCCGCATTGATGCGCAGCGAGTCTAGCGCTGGCAAGTCCCAGATCAGCTGCTGCTTTTGGCCCATCACCAGCGTAATCTTCTGTAAAAAAGGGGCCTCGCGATGAAACGGTACGTGGCCGGCTACGCTGACCCGGCCAGCCGAGGGGTGGATCAGCCCGGTCAGCATCTTCAACGTCGTGGTTTTGCCAGCCCCGTTGGGGCCTAGAAAGCCCACGACTTCGCCTGGCTCAATGGTGAACGACACCTGCTTTACCGCTTCAATATTGCGATACTGGCGGCGAAAAAAATGTCGCAGCGTTCCCGCTAGACCAGGCTCTTTTACGGCTACTGGGTAGACCTTTCTGAGATTGGCAACATCGATCAAAGGCATAGAACCTGTCACAGTTTCCGGATTTGGGCGACAGCGTCTGCCTTTAATAAGTAGCCGCTGTTACTGAACCAAGGACGAGCCTATCGCTGTCCTTTTACAGCGTAGCGAGTTGCAGTCACAGGCGGATATGGTAAATCGAACAAAATCGGCAGACTCATACGGCGTTAGGGCTAACGCTGCTGCCAGCTGGGTGTTGGGTGTCTGAACCAAGGCAGAGGGGATGGCCGAAGATTGGAACAGGGTTGAGCAGCTTAGTCACTATTACGAGCGCGCGCGTTGGCTGGCCAATCGGGGTCACTTCGAGCAAGCGGTTCAGGTACTGCGCGCCGCGATCGCGGCGGTGCCTGATGAAGAAGGTCCCTACATTGCACTGGGCGACTTTCTCGTTGAGCTCAAGCGCTATCGCGAAGCCATTGCTGTTTTTGAGGCGGCGCTGCGAACGGTGACGATTCAAAATCGCTTTTTCTATCGCAGCTATGCCGATGCGCTGTTTGCACTGGGCGACTACAGCACCGCTGCCGCAGTATACGGACATGCGATCGCTCAGTATCCAGGCGACTATAACGCGCACACGCGACGGATTGTGCTGCTAGCGATCAGCGGTGAGCTCGTGGTCGCCAGCGATGCGCTGATTGATCTGGCGCAGCACAGCGAATCTATTGCCTACCTGATTGACGATGCCGTGGCTAAGACGCTCGCCGTCTACCAGCAGTATGCGGCCGGCATCCGTCTGTTTCAAACCGTGCTCAGCCGCCTAGATCGCGCCCATTCGCCAGTGCGCGTTGCCAATGTTCACCTGGCCTTAGGTTCCCTCTGGATTGACCAAGATCAGCCTGGCGGGGCCATTCAGCATCTCAGAGCGGCTCAGGCTATCTATCAGGAGTACGACATGCCAGAAGAAGCCGCCGCTGCCGAAGCCATGCTAGAGTCGCTGCATTAATAGCCGCCTAGAATGCCCTTGCGTTTAGCCTGACGCTCGGCCCAGCTAAAGACGGCAATGCCAATCGCAAAGTAAAGCAGCCCATTCAGCAGGGCAATCCCGAGCTGGGTGAGATCAAGCGACTGCCCTCGCGCCATCAGGTTGCGCAGCAGTCCGGTACTGGGCAGCATCGGTAAAAAATTTGCCACGAACCTGGCTGAGCCGCTCCATTCTTCGGTGGGGGCCGCCAGCAAAAACAGCAGCGCAAACTGGAAAATCGGCAAAATCTGCTGCACCCGCTTAAACACCAGCGCCACTGAGCCCATCACAAAGGCTAGTCCATAGGCTGCTAGCAGCAGCGTCAGCAGCGGCCAAATCAGCGCCAGTGGGAAGGCCAGACGGCTGCCGGTAATGCCCATCAAAATCAGCAGAATGATCACAATCAGCGTCAGCCGCAGCGCCAGGCTGGCCACAGCGCGGGCAAAAAAGACGCGCGGCGCGCCGAACGGGGATAAAAACAGCTGCTCTAGCGTGCCGGTCTGGGCTTCAAACTGAATGTTGATAGCAATATCGTTGACGATATAGAGCGCCAGCGTCCAGAGCACGTAGCCAATCACCACCGCGTCGAGCCGGTCGCCAAAGCCCATCGCCGGCCCAGCCATATATTGCGCGCTGAGAAACAGCCCGTAAAAGACCGTCGTAATAATCACAATGCCGCCGATGATTTCAGTCGGGTAGCGAATGAACTGGATCCAGGTCCTTTTTAATTCGCCAATAAGCAGGTTAAGCATGCAGAATCCATATGGGACAAGCGTTTCCTCATGATGACGGATAATAGAGGTTAGTCCAAGGGTTAAGTTGAGTCGTCAGTCTGTAAACTGGCAATTGATAAATGGCACCCTTAGCGATCTCACCCGTATTAGAACGTTTACTAGGGTATACCACCATGACCACCGAGCAACTCCTCCTCGAAACCTGGCGCAGATTACCCGAAACAATGCGGCAAGAAGTACTGCACTTTGCCCAATTTCTAGCTGAACGCAGCAGTCTGCTGACAAGCCCACAAAAACCGAGTCCACCACCCAATCTGGGCGACAGACTACAGGCTATTCGAGATCGAATCGTCGAATCCGATATCCCCTTACTCAGCCGTGACGAAATTGAGCAGGAAGTCTTGGACCGTCGTGGAGGATATCAAGAATGACCGTAGTCCGGACATTTCTCGATGCTGGAGTTCTAATTACGGCAGCAAGAGGAACTACAGACGATGCTGAGAAAGCACTGCAGCTACTAAGAGCCCCTAATCGAGAGTTTGTTGCTAGCCAGTTCTTGAAACTAGAGGTACTGCCTAAGGCCCTATTTAACCAAAGAACCTTGGAAGCAGAATTTTACGAAGCCTACTTTGAAGCCGTAACCCACTGGGCGACTGACATCCAACAACTATTGGAAGCAGGTTACCGCGAAGCAACTGATTTTGGTTTAGGGGCTATGGATGCCTTACATGTTGCAGCGGCAGTTGCCGCCAGAGCAGATGAGTTCATTACTAGCGAAAAACCGACCAAGTCCATCTACCGAACGCCTAGCATTCCAGTAATTTCACTTCTGTGACCAGCTCCCATCACCGCTGCCCTAGAACACAATATTAGCCACAAGAATTTCTTAGAGAGAGTGTCTCTATATTAATTGGCAACATAGGAGACTTAATATTAAGCGCGAAAGAAGGAGTCGTAGCGCTACTTACTAGTCTTCGAAGGATATTTTTGGGTAATACAGATTGGGTGCAAAACCTATTAAATTTGTTTGCTAACTATGAGCTTAAGAAAGAACAGGCAAAAGAAGAGTTAGTTTCTTTCGTTCAAAGCGTCCTCAAAAGGATCTCACGCTATCCATCTTTAATGAGAGATACTGTTGTTTACAGCGAGTTGGCATATGCTTATCAGAACGATTTGCTAGCGAGGGAGGCTGATTTACTTAACAAAAAATATCCAAAGGCAAGCATATGGAAGAAAATTTATATACAATTCTTAATTGTAGTAACTCTTAGCTCTGTAGTTGGTGGTGTAGGTTCTTTAAGTGAGGCGATGGCGTATTCTGATAATAGTGAATACATTCCATGGATAATCTTTTTTTTCTATTGGCGCTGATTTTGCTAGTTTCTGTGATTGTTATTTCTACGTCTCTTAGAAAGCGTAAAAACTTCAGGGAAACAGGGCTTAGAAGCTATGAAAAATGGCTTAATGCGGTTAAGGAATCTGCTCCTTACACTAGAAGATCGTGAACCAGATAAATGTTAGATACGTCATGTAAGGTAGTGATTCAGTATGCTAACCATGGGCTGCCCTTTCTGTGGCCATCCGTAACGCATAAGCATAGCCAAGCCAGCAAAGATAGCCAGCGCTTTAACTGTGCAAGTTGTAGTTGGACTTTCTTTTTACTGAGGCACGACCTATTAGAAGTGCTACCGAATCTAGTAGTTAAAGTTACATTCAATAGTTCCCAATGGGTATGATTTCGAGTTTGCCTTTCCATAATCGTAATGAGCATAGAGGGAGACCACAGGGGGTTAGGAGGGATAAACTTGGTTGCGACCGGCGTGCTTAGCCTGATAAAGCGCCTGGTCGGCCGTGTTGATTAGGTCTTTAGGCGTATTTTGAATAGACGGCGTGAGGGTGGCGGTGCCTACGCTCAGGGTGACATAGTTGCACACTTCAGACTGAGCATGCTCTAGCGCCAGCGCTGCGATCGCAGCGTTAACTGCCTTGCCAACCGTGTGCGCTCCATACGCATCAGTGCTGGGTAAGATCACCGCAAACTCTTCGCCGCCGTAGCGGGCAACCAAGTCTGCGGGCCGTTTGACAGTCTTGCGCAGCGTATGGGCCACCTGCTTAAGGCAAATATCACCAGCCGCATGTCCATAGGTATCGTTATAGCGCTTAAAAAAATCAACGTCGCACAGAATGAGTGAGAGCGGCAGCTGAGCCTGAAAGCTGCGCTGCCACTCTTGAATTAGATACTGATCGAAGCCGCGCCGATTGGCAATTTGCGTCAGGCCGTCTAAAAAAGCTTCTTGAGAAAGCGCCTCAGCGACTAGCGTTAGAGCTCGAATTTTTTGATAAACCGAGTTTGGCTTCGCAGGTGGCGCGGCTAGCCGATTCTGCTGTGCGGCCTTGAGCGCCTTCTGAGGATCTGACAGGTGACGCAGAGCTTCTAGCTCCTGCCGCAGCGCGCGGCTAATTCGAAAGTGTTCTGCCACCATCACGCCCCAGCTGGTTAAGCTGAGCAATCCTACCGGCCAAACTACCGGCAGCCACCAGTTTAGATAAAAGGCGCCCAGGCAAAAGAGCAGCCATAGTACGATGGCGCTAACCCCAATCAGCAGCTGGTAGTGTACCTGACGGGCGTTGGCGAAGCTGCTAAAAACAGGTCCTCCTAAGAGAAATAGCAGCGGCCACCAGCGAACACCTAGCCGGCGCAGCATGCCGTGGTTGAGCAGATTGTCGATAGCAGCCGCGTGTAAATAGAGGCCGCTAGTGGGCGGGTTTTGGTCGTAGGGCGTGGTTAGCGGGTCGAGACCAGCAGCGTTGGCCCCAATCAGCACGATTTTGTGACGAAAGTGTTCGGCCGGCACCCGCTGCTGCAAAACCTCCGAAAAGGAATAGCGCGCTGCCTGATGGCTCGGCCCGGGCCAGTTGATCCAAAGCGTCGGGCGGCTCCACTGCTGTACGGTTGGCTCCTGCACTAAGGCATAGACGCGAGCTGTGAGAACGCTAAGCGCTGTCACGCGGTTAAGCTGCGGACTAATCTGCCGCGTTAGACCGTCTCGGTCAATCTGATTTTGAATATGACCAGACGCCAACGCCACGTCGGCTAGCTGTGACTGGGGTAAAAGCGGCGTTCCGTCTTTTCCCCAACCTTGGGCCAAAATTACTCTGCCCTGCTGCTGAATCGCCTCTGCCAGCATCTGATCGGCAGCCGCCTCGGTTGATTCAGCAAAGAGAATATCGAATGCCACAGCGCTGGGATCGGCCGGAGCGATGTAGTTTAGCAGCTGTGCATAGTACTGCCGAGGCCAGGGAAACGCGCCTAGCTCAGCCAAACTTGGTTCGTCAATTTCGATGATGGCAATGGGGTCGCAGGAAGAAGAG
>JAAHIA010000249.1 GCA_010671975.1 Leptolyngbya sp. SIO4C1
TATTCTGACCAATTGTCAACGTGGTAGCGGGTTTTCATCGTCTCCATTGCTCGGGGGGCTACGACAACACTATCGAATCATGATGGGTCTCCGAAACTACCTATAGACCTATTTGTGCAACAAAACCCTGATGAACCCGTTCTCTAGCGGCTTTGAGCGCGATCTCGTTGTCTTGCTGCTGGGCAGTCTTAACCGCGCGTCGAGCCGCCATCAGCTGCTTGACGAGAGCTTGGCGGGTAGACTCCTCTAAAGCCGGGTTGGTGCAGCGCCACAGGCGCCCTTTGACCACAAAGTAGCGACCGTCAGGCGTCGTGGGATAATCCATCAGCCTGAGCTCACCTGTGTGTGATCGCTCAGCGAACTACGCTGACCCAGTTTGCGGACGGGCTGAGTCCAGCTATTGAGAATATCTTCTACTAGCAGCTCTTTGAGCCAAACTTGCAAAATCACTACCAGCGGTAGCGCTAGAAAGAGCCCTAGTAGCCCAAAGAAGACAGCAAAAATTACCTGAGAGAGCAGCGTCACTGCCGGCAGTAGAGAGACCTGCTGCTTCATCACCAGCGGTGTGAGTAAATTGCTCTCGATCTGCTGAATGCCGATATACAGCGCAATCACGGCCAGGACTTTCCAGGGGGCAACTGAGATGGCCATCAGCGCCGGTGGAATGACGCTCAGCACCGGCCCTACGTTAGGCACAAAGGTGAGCAGCCCGGCAATCACCGCGTTGACCATCGGCAGCGGTACGCCCAGCAGCCAGAGACCAATACCGCTGCACAGCGTAATCACGCTCATGTTGAACAGAATGCCAATCGACCAGCCCACTAAAGACGCTTCACAATCCGTCAGAATTTGATCGGCTCGGGCTCGATAAAACCTTGGAAAGGCCAGTAAGAAAGTCCGGCGATAGGGCGTTGGGTTGGCCAGCAGCATAATCGTGATGACGATTACCAGCAGCGAATCTAGCAAAAAGTCAACCGACCCAGAAAAGACGCGGAAAAAGCCGCCTGTCCAGTTAGGATTGGCGCTGTATAGCCGCTCTAAAACCTCCTGTGGGCTCAAGTTGTCGAGGAACTGACCGGGTGCTAAGCCGCGCAGCTGCTGATACCAATTTTGGATGCGGGTGAGCCCTAAGTCAGAGAGCTTGGTCAGTTCCGAAAGCTTATTGATAAGCGACGGACCGATAAAGGCCGCGACTCCAATTAGCGTGCCTAAGACAAGCAGCACCGCGATCGCAACGGCAAAGCTGCGCTTCACAGGCAGTCGCCTAATCTGGCGCACCAGTCGATTCATCACTGTGGCAAACACGATCGCCGCAAATGCCAGCAGCAGCACCTGGCGCACCTGCCACAGGACGTACAGCAGCACGGCAAAAAGCAGGAAGCCGATCAGTTTGCCAAATTTCACGCCGCTATCTCCAAAGTCATAAATGAAGCGTAAGCCGACACAGGCATTTGGTCGTCTGTCTATAGGCTTGCCCTCAGCGAAGTCGAAGGGCGAGTTCCTGAATGCGTTAACATTTGTAAAGTGTCTTTAACGAGCGATCTCCCAATCATGGCAGCCCAGCCGTCTATTTTGGCCCAAATCAGGCAGTGGTTTCAGCCAGCAGCGAGCTGGCAGCAGTACCAGCAGACAGACGCCAGCGCCTTTGTAGAGCTGCGCCACCTGAGTAAGGATTTTGTGGAAGGTACGACGCAGCGGCGCGTGCTAGACGGTCTTTCGATCACGTTTGAGTCAGGCAGCTTTATCGTGCTGCTTGGGCAGAGCGGCAGCGGCAAAAGTACGCTGCTGAATTTGATGAGCGGCATTGAGCGGCCCAGTGAAGGCACCGTGCTGATTGACGGGGTGCCAATCACCGACCTGAGTGAGCGGGCCTGCACGCTGTTTCGACGCGACCAGATTGGCTTTATCTTTCAGTTTTTTAATTTGATTCCGACGCTGACGGTGCTAGAAAATGTAACGCTGCCGCAGGAGCTAGCCGGCGATCGGCCCAGTGAGATTGAAGCTAAGGCGCGAACGCTGCTTGAGCGGGTCGGTCTAGCCGATCGGGCCGATACGTTCCCCGATAAGCTCTCAGGCGGACAGCAGCAGCGAGTTGCGATCGCCCGCGCCCTGGTACACGAGCCGCAGCTCATCCTAGCTGATGAACCGACCGGCAACTTGGACGAAGAAACTGGCGAGCAGGTGCTGCAGCTCTTGCTAGAGCTTACCCGCGATGCCCACAAAACGCTGATTATGGCCACCCACAATCCGGAGATTGCCAAGTACGCTGATCAGGTGCTGCGCGTTCATGAAGGCCACCTCGAAGATGCCACGCCCGAATTCGCTGAGGCCCTGGCTGCATGACGCTCGCTTCTCCTTCCCCGCCGCCTCTCTCTAACGCTCCGCTCTGGCGGCTCGCCTGGCGACGCATCCGCCGTCGTCCTTTTCAATACATTCTCTTTATTCTAGGCATTGCCATTGGCGTTGCCATGCTGGTGTCGATTGACCTGGCAAACGGGTCGGCCCATCGCGCGTTTGAGCTGTCGACCGATGCGATCGCAGGCCGCACCACGCACCGGATTGTGGCGGTCTCGCCCGTCGGTGTAGAAGACGCGCTCTATCGCCAGCTCAGAACCGAGCTTGGCTACACGCGCTCGGCCCCAATTGTCGAAGGCTACGTGGTCGCAGAAGACCTAGACCGGCAGCCGATGCGCCTGGTGGGCGTCGATTTTTTTGCCGAAGCGCCCTTTCGCAGCTACTTTGACAGCGATAGCGACACTGCCCAGGGCATCGAAGCGCTGACGGCGTTTGTAACCGAGCCGAATACGGTCATGCTGGCTAAAGATACCGCCGCTCGCTACGGCGTGCAGGCGGGCGATCGGCTGACGCTAACGCTGGCTGGGCAGCCGGTGAGCGCTACGGTGGTTGGCATCCTGCAGCCGGCTAATGCGCTGACGCGAGACGCGCTCAGCAACCTTCTGTTTGCCGATATTGCCTCAGCTCAAGAGATTCTGGGTATGCAGGGGCATCTCAGCCACATTGACCTGATTGCCGGTAGCGACAGCGACCTGGCCCCGATTCGCGAGATTTTACCTGAGAGCGTCAGGCTAGAGACCGCCCAGGCTCAGAAGAACGCGGTGCAGCAGATGACCGCTGCCTTTGAGCTAAATCTGACGGCGCTGAGTCTGCTGGCGCTGGTAGTTGGCATGTTTTTGATCTACAACACCGTCACCTTTAGCGTCATTCAGCGACGACCGCTGTTTGGCACGCTGCGCTGTTTGGGCGTCACCCAGGGGCAGCTGTTTCAGCTGATTTTGGGCGAGTCGCTGGTGCTGAGCATTGTGGGCTCAATTCTGGGGCTCGGCCTAGGCGTTCTTTTAGGTCGCAGCATTGTGGGGCTGATTACTCAGAGCATTAACGACTTTTACTTTGTCGTCTACGTGCGCGACATTACGCTGAGCCGCTTCACGCTAGCCAAGGGCATGGCGATCGGCATCTTTGCAGCGCTGCTGGCCTCGCTAATCCCAGCCATTGAGGCGATGCGCACCTCCCCGCAGAGCAGCCTGCAGCGTTCAACGCTAGAGAGCAAGGTGCAGAAAATTTTGCCGTGGCTGGTGCTGGCTTGGGGCCTGTTCACGCTGGGCGGGATTGGTCTGCTGACGTTAGAGAATGGCGGGCTGGTGATTGCCTTTGGCGGCCTGTTTGCGATTCTGCTGGCGGCGGCGCTGCTGACGCCACCGCTGACGGCCCTACTGATGCAGGGCATTACGCCAATTTTGAACAGCCTGCTAGGCGTGCTAGGCAAGATGGCCCCGCGCGATATTAATCGGTCGCTCAGCCGCACGTCGATTGCGATCGCATCTTTGATGGTGGCGGTCTCGGTAATCGTCGGCGTCTCGGTAATGGTCGGCTCTTTTCGCACGACGGTGGTGCAGTGGCTCGATCAGACGCTGCAGGCCGATATCTATGTGATGCCCCCGAGCACCACGGCCAATCGCGTCTTTGGCAGCGTCGATCCAGAGGTAGTGCGCGTCGCCTATGACTGGCCGGAGATTAACCATATCGTCACCTATAACGACACGGATGTAGATGCGATCGCATTTAATCGCCCAGTCGACGGCGCTAGCGGCCCAGCAGCGTTGCCAGAAATTGCTATCGATCGCCCCGTCAAGCTAATTTCTGCCGACGGCGATGTCTCGAACGGTCAGCGTCCCTACGCCTGGATTCGCGATCAGGTCAAAGATCCCTGGCCGCAGCTCGATGCCGGTGAAGGCGTGATTATTTCCGAAGCGCTGATGCTGCGCTCTGGCGTCTCTGACCCGCCTGAAACAATTACGGTAGAGAGTCCAGACGGTCCGCGTACGTTCCCGGTGCTAGCTGTCTTCTACGACTATTCTTCAGATCGCGGCACTATTTTGCTAGATGATGATATCTATCTTGAGCTGTGGCAAGACCCCAGCATTGCTTCACTGGGGCTGTTTGTGAAGCCCAACGTCTCCGTTGACGCCGTGGTCGATCACCTCCGAGAGACGTTCAAAGGCCGGCAAGATCTGGTTGTCCAGTCCAATCGGAACCTGCGTCAGGGCTCGCTAGAGATCTTTGATCGCACCTTTGCCATCACCGGCGCGCTGCGTCTGCTGGCAGTGGTCGTCGCCTTTATCGGCGTGCTCAGCGCCCTGATGAGCCTACAGCTAGAGCGCACTCGCGAGCTCGGCATTCTGCGCGCTAACGGCATGACGCCGCTGCAGATGTGGCAGCTCACCCTGCTGGAAACCGGCATCATGGGCAGCCTCGCCGGGCTGTTTGCCATGCCGCTCGGCTACGTGCTGGCCTGGATTTTGATCTATGTGATTAACGTGCGCTCTTTCGGCTGGACGCTGCAGATGCAGATTCAGCCCAGCTACTTCTGGCAAGCCTGGGTCGTCGCCGTCGTCGCCGCGCTGCTAGCCGGCATATACCCCGCCTGGCGACTGAGCGAGATGGTCGTAGCCACCGCCATCCGACAAGAGTAAGCTCCTCCCACTCTCTACTCTGCATGAAACGTCTCCCCCTCCTTCTCCTCCCCCTCACCCTCCTCCTGCTACTCATCTTCTGGCCGCGCGCGGGTATCACCAACAGCGGTCAAGCCTCGGTCGAGTG
Organism: Leptolyngbya sp. SIO4C1; assembly: GCA_010671975.1. Taxonomy (GTDB): domain Bacteria; phylum Cyanobacteriota; class Cyanobacteriia; order Phormidesmidales; family Phormidesmidaceae; genus SIO4C1. The sequence continues at coordinate 5,119 of JAAHIA010000249.1, forward strand.
GATCTCTGCAGAGCAAGCCGGCATTTCAGAGCAGTTTACGCGCGCCTACGAGCCGACCGAGCTCACCTTTCCTGAAGATCTCGGGCCGCACAGTGACTATCAGACCGAGTGGTGGTACTACACCGGCAATCTAGAAACTGAAGCAGGTCGCGCCTTTGGTTATCAGCTCACGTTCTTTCGCCGCGCGCTGGCCACGCCTGAGTCGTCAGCCAGCCAAACCGCTGCCGACACTTCCGACTGGCGCACCAACCAAATCTACTTTGCTCACTTCACCCTGAGCGACATTGCCAATCAAAAGTTTTATCCGCATGAGCGCTTTAGCCGCGCCTCAGCCAAACTGTCTGGAGCGCAGGCAGTGCCCTATCGCGTTTGGTTAGAAGATTGGTCTGCTGAGGAGATTCAGCCTGGGCAGGTGCATCTGGTCGCTGATGCGGGCGATGTGGCCTTAGACCTGATGCTAAATGAAACGCTGCCGCCCGTTTTGCAGGGCGATCGCGGCTACAGCATCAAAGGCCCTGAGCCGGGTAACGCCTCCTCCTACTACTCGATTGTGCAGCAGCAGACAGCCGGCACCGTCAGCATGGGCGATCGCACCTATACCGTCAGCGGCCTTACCTGGAAAGATCATGAATATTCAACCAGCGCCCTCAGCCCTGGCACCGTCGGCTGGGACTGGTTCTCGCTACAGCTAGATAACGGCGGGGCGCTGATGCTCTATGGCCTGCGTCAAGAAGACGGTACGATTGCGGATATCTCTAGCGGTACATACGTAAATCCTCAGGGCCAGGTCCAGCATCTCAGCCTAGCCGACTGGCAAATTAATGTGCTAGATACCTGGCATAGCCCTATCAGCCAAGCGGACTATCCTGCGCAGTGGCACATCGCAGTACCTCAGCTAGGCTTAGCGCTCGATGGTCAGTCGCTGATACCTAATCAAGAGCTGAATATCTCTACCACCTATTGGGAAGGCGCAGTTGCTTTTGATGGTGTCCTAGACAATCAGCCGATTGCTGCGAAAGGCTATGTGGAGATGACAGGCTACGCCGATTCGTTGGATAGCTTGCTCTAAGCCTTGACTAATTAAATACCTTGCCTGATACTGGTGGGCAATAGTCCTTACGGCCAGCTTAATTGACCGATTGCAAAGCTTCTAACCGGCATTGAGCATGGCGTCATGAAGTTTCTGCAAAGCTTTGATCGCTAGTTAATTTGCCGTAAGCGATAGGTTCGGTTTAGCGAGCATAATTACCGAGCCCAACATCAGTAAGAGCACAGATTTACAAGTGCAGCGTTTGCACTGTGGTGATGTGCTGCTTTGCGCTGTTTGAATAGAAACATCAGCTGAGCTGCTCTGAACGCGGAGCAAGGCAGCTGTGATCCGCCGTCTTATCATTCACAGGACTTCTTTCAACGCTTATCCCATAGAAGTTCTGTTCTGACTTTCACAATCAACAACACTTCCCTTTTGGAGAGATTTTCCAATGGCTCGTCATTCTCTACTGATTTCTGCAATTGCCTTAGGCAGCGTTCTCACATTTCCAATGATTGCAAAGGCAGAAAACCCGGCTGACGTTTTCTTCAACGGTACAATTACTCAGTCTTGCGAGTTTGAAAACGTTGTAGATGGTACGCTAGGGCTCGTTACTAGTGACACTCTCAGCAGTGTTGCTGTGGGTACACCTGGCAGTGCTGACCTAGCTTGTAATACTCTGTTGGCCAGCGTCACGATGGATGCTCCGGTGGTTGAAACAGCACCGAATGATTACGACGACACTGCTGCAGTCAAAACTGCCACTCTAGTTGGCGGTAGCATCAACCTAACGCTCAATGCAGGTGAAACTCAAGTATCGGTTCCTAGTGCAGCTGTCACCCTTGCACCGCTACCGCTGGTGGTTAATATGACAGCTACCACTCCGGGAGAGGCTTTACCGGCAGGTGACTACACTTACTATGTCCGTCTCTCCGCTACACCGCTCTAACTGTCCAGATTCGCAGCTGTTCCGATAGTTTCAGGAACAGCTGCGGCTGCAGAGCTTCAACTTTGCTTTTCCTGTGGTTTTCTCATGCGAGTATGATGAAGCAGTCCTATAGTCATCGAGCTGTTCACAGCGGCTGTTTAATTGCGCTTTCACTGAGTTTAATCACACTGATGAAGCGCCCCGCTCAGGCCGCTAGCTGTGAGATCGTAGCGGTACAGCCAGGCGTGATAGCTCCTACCAG
>JAAHIA010000025.1 GCA_010671975.1 Leptolyngbya sp. SIO4C1
CTTCCCATCCATTGTCTCCCCCCTCTTCATTGTCTCCCCCCTCTTTGTTATCTCCCCCCTCTTCCTTATCTCCCGCCTCTTCCCGACACTCCCGATACCATGCCAAATACTCTACCGGCGACTCAAAATACCCCCCATACTCCGGATGCAGCAGCCCCATCGCCGGCGTCTCTACAACGGGTGGAATATCCTCCACTGAGAGACCGAGATACTTCTCAGCAATGATGTTGAACATGGCAGTGACGTTCTCGGGACCGCCAGCATTCCAATAGCCGTAGATAATTAGCCAGTTGCGCAGATCCTGAACTTTACGCGCCGGAACAAATTTGAGCAGCTTCGGGCCGACTTTGAGAAAGCTGAGGTAGCCGGCCAGGCGATCTTCTTCTCGACCGCTGCCAAACTTGCTGAGAATAAACTGCACCGGCTTGGGCATGCCTTTTGGTTTTTCGCCAATGACAAACTTGCCCAGCTGGGTCAGGGCCATCAGCTCTAGCGCCGATTCAAAGATCAGCCGAACCGGCACCTGCTGTACGCGATCGCACAGCCAGCGCACCTGATCGTAGTCGAAAATTAGGCTGGCGAAAAAAACATCGGCTTCAGCTAGGGCAGCCGCCACCGCATCCGGCTGAGTGGCAAGGTCGCGATCGCAAAAGATGTCGATTGACAGCTCAGGTCGGCGAGCGGCAGCGGCGGCCTGCCGATAGAGGTCGGTGTTAAAAGCTTCAAATCCAGCAATGAGGACGATGCGTGGCATGGCTTGTTCAGAAAACCGGACGGTTTATCAAAGTTTACTGGCTTGTTATCGAATCGAGACGGTTTACAAAATATCTGCAAATCATGATGCGAGAGCGCAGACGGAGCCGAATTTCATACATCAATATTTATGAGTTAGGAATTGTTAGGCCCAACTTTGAAGGGGTAAATAGCAAGATGCAAACGTGGCAGCAAAATTCAGTAGCAGAATTTACTGAAACTAAACGTCACCTTTGTTAAGGCAGGTTCCGTCCAAGTGCCGATTTTGCTCAACTGATCAATTCGTTAGCCTAATTTTACAAGCATCCAGGGACTCGCATGACTTTACAATTACCACTGTGGTACCGTCGTCAAGCCGCTCAGCTCGCCTATCGTCGTGGCAGCAGCTATGCTCAGCAAACGAACTATGCCCAGGCAGTGGATGCTTTTACGCAGGCGCTGTCCGCGCATTCGCAGCCGGCAGAGGTCTACGTTAGGCGCGGGCTAAGCTACTGGAAGCTGGGTCAGACGGCAGCGGCGATCGCAGATTTTGAGGCGGCTTTGGCAATTGATCCGCAGCAGGCTAAGGCCTACGGCAATCGCGGGCTGCTGCGCTACGAGCAGGGCGATGAGGCCGGGGCGCTAGCAGACTGGGCGCAAGCGCTAACCTATGCCCCTAACTATGCTGAGATTTACTACAGCCGAGCGCTGGTGGCCATCAATCAGGGCGACGATGCCGCTGCGCTGGCAGATTTAGACCAGGCAATTGAGCTACAGCCCAACCGGGCCGAGGCTTATTTCCATCGGGGCAACCTGCGATCGCGTCAGGGCGATCAGCCAGGCGCGATCGCCGACTGGGAGCTGGCGATTTGTAACGATTTCACCTTTGAGGAAGCTAAAGCCAAGCTGCAGGCGCTGCTGGTGTCATCACGGCAGACGGCCCTGGCTGAGCCGCTGCAGGCGGCGCTACCGAATTTTACAGTGCAGGCCAAGCAGGTTGGCCAGTGTTTAGAAATCACGCTGCAGCGCGAGGTGGGCGTAGGCGTGGGCTACTTTACGCTGCACCATCAGATTCGCGAGGTGCTGATGCCGCTGCAGCGACCGGGCATTACGCAGTTTAAGCTGGTGGGCTATGTTGTGAATCCCAAGTGCCCCGGCTGGACGAAGCAAGAATGGTCCAAAACTTACGAACTCTACGTCGGTCAGCCCTGTCCGCCCAGCAACTGGCAGATTGCGCTCTCGACGCTGGTGACATTTCCACCGATGGGCGTGACCGCACTGATCTACGCGGCACAGGTGAAGGCTTTCTATAAGCAGGGAAACTATCCAGAGGCAGTTCAGGCTTCGAAGACAGTCAAGCGTCTCTGTGTGACCGGAACCGGCATTCTCTGCGCGATCGCCATGATTCCGTTTAGCTACGTGGCGGTGACCTCAATTCAGTCTGAAGCTTCTCCACCCCAGCGCACCGCGCGGGTGATCGACTACACATTTGAAGACACGCATATCGAATAGACCGGCTGTGCCGGCTATCCCCCGTCATTGGGCTCGCGATGCCCGTCTGGGTAGGTCGTACTGGCATCGCAGATTGCCCCTGTGAGATCGGCCTGCTGCGCCCGAAAAAGGTTGCAGTCAGACAGCTGAGTGTCTTTAAAGCAGGTCGACCTGAGCTGAGCGCGCCCTAGGTTAGCGCCTTTGAGATTCGCACCAGTTAAATCTGCTTCGCTCAAATCGGCGCAGTAAAGATTGGTCTCGCTCAGATCTGCCCCGCGCAGGCTAGCGCCGCGCAGGTTTGCATAGGAGAGATTCGCCTTGTGCAGGTTAGCCTCGGTTAAGTTGGCCGCCAGCAGTCGGGCGTTGCCCAGCTCGGCCTGCGCTAGCTGCGCCTGCTGCAGCCGGGTGCGGCTGAGGTTGGCATAGGGTAGGTAAGCCTGGTTCAAACTGCTGTAACTTAAGTTAGCGTCGCTTAAGTTGCTTTCAAACAGGTCGGCTGAGCGCAGATCGGCGCCTTGAAAATCTCGTTTGCCAGCTTTGTAGGCGGCCAGCAGCGCCTCAACAGTGAGTCTCGACATAGCAATCATGACGAGCAGCTGACTGTAGCTAACTTCTATCTGAGCGAGTCGCTGCCCAAATGCGACTTTTGCAGAACTTCTTTACAAAACTTCATTACAAAATGTAAATTACCCTACGCTATGGGCAAAAGGTTTAGGTTTTAACCTTAATTTAATTTTTGCGTAGAAAACTTAGTTCTCACTTAAGGGGACCAATATCCCATCTAATTCAGCGATTTCGGCCGCAGCTGCAGGCTAAAATGGGCCTAAAACAGCGTCGGCCATGACAGCGGTTCCCGTCTCTATCGCGCAGCACTATCATCAGCGAACGAAGTATCTTCCAGAGGTTTTGGCCAGCCGATCGCGGCAGCTAAACTGGGCCGAGCAGCCGGTGCCTTACAAAGACTATCGGCTGGGCCACAGCATTGATCTAAAGCCCTACTTAGAGGCCAATGTCGCTGCTGCAGCCGACTCAGTTTGGTGGCAGCGGCTGTCGCAGTTTTTAATCAACAGCTACGGCCTGACCGCAAAGGTGATGGCCGATCGGCCGTTCTATCTGCGCTCAGCGCCCTCAGCCGGTGGGCTCTATCCGGCAGAGCTGTATCTGGTCTCGCGCGGCACGTCGCTGCTGAGCGCTGGGCTCTATAACTATCAGGCAAGAACGCACAGTCTGCTGCGCTTTTGGGACAATCACCTGTGGCAGGCGCTGCAGGCAGCCTGTTTCTGGCATCCGGCGCTAGAGAGTACGCAGCTGGCGGTGGTAGTGACGGCGGTCTTTCAGCGCTCGGCCTGGCGCTATGAAGATCGGGCCTATCGTCGCATTGGCCTCGACAGCGGACATCTGCTGGGCAACTTAGAGCTGGCCGGCTCGCTGTGCGACTACCGACCGCATTTGATTGGCGGCTTTGCCGATCGGGCAGTGAATCAGCTGCTCTACCTAGACGCCGAGCAGGAGGGCGCGATCGCGGTCTTAGCGCTGGCCGATCTGCTGCAGGTTGAGCAGAATCTGCCGCATGGCTGCACGGCGCTGCCTTCTGCAGCGCAGCGTGACTTCCCAGAGCTGCGCGATGGTCAGCTGCTGCACTATCTGCATCAGGCCGGGCAAATCGATGCCGATAGCGACCTAACGCAGCCGCAAAAGCAGCTCAAGACTGACGCCGCTGCCTCAGACGTAGCCGACTCTGGCTCAGATAAATACAACTTTCCGTTTTGCAATAAAGTCTCAGCGCAGACCGCGCCAATCGATTGGGAAACGGGGCTGAGCGGACTGCAGACAACGCTGCTGCGCCGCCGTTCGACTCGGCGCTATAGCGGCAATAGCCTCACAGCAGACAGTCTCAGACAGATTTTAGACTTTACCTATCAGCCGGCTCACTATGCCGATCAGGGACTCGATCGGCAGCCCGACTATTTTGATCTCAGCCTGATTGAAACGTTCGTCGTCATTTCTGCAGTTGAAGGCGTTGAGGCTGGCTGCTACTACTATGCGCCCCAGGCTCAGGCGCTGCGTCAGATTCGCTTTAAGCAGTTTCGCCAGGAGCTGCACTACCTCTGCCTGGGGCAAAATTTAGGCCGCGATGCGGCGGCGGTCATTTTTCACACCGCTGATTTGACGCAGGCGGTAGACCGCTATGGCGATCGCGCCTACCGCTACCTGCACATGGATGCCGGACACCTGGGGCAGCGGATCAATCTAGCGGCCATTCGCCTGGGGCTGGGCGTGAGCGGCATTGCTGGCTTTTTTGATGATCAGGTGAATGAGGTGCTGGGCATCCCAGCCGACGAGGCCGTGCTCTACATTACGACTTTGGGGCAGCCCGCTGCCGCTTAGAGGCCGCCCTGCTCTCTGACGCTGCGGGCGATCGCAGAGAGATCTTCGTCGCCAAAGCCTTTGGCAATCAGGCCGCTCTCAACCTGCTCTACGTAGGCGGCCATTGGCAGCGGCAGACCCAGCTCGCGCGCAGCTTCTAGCGCAATCAGCAAATCTTTGCGATGCAGCCGCACCCGAAATCCCAGCGGGTAGTGGTTGTCGATCATATTGCCCGAGCGGTTGGTTAGCCCCCAGGAGCCAGCCGCGCCGCTGCCCACAGCCTGCACCACTTTTTCCATATCGAGTCCGGCTTTTAGCCCTAGCGCCATCCCCTCAGCAATCGACCAGTAGGTGCCCGCGACAATAATCTGGTTAATGGCTTTAGTCAGCTGCCCAGAGCCGGTAGGGCCTACGTGCGTGATGGTGTTGCCCATCGCCTCTAGCACCGGCCTGACCTTGGCAACAGCAGTCTCTTCTCCGCCGACCATAATTGACAGCGTACCCCGCTGCGCCCCTTCCGAGCCGCCAGAGACCGGCGCATCGAGCAGCGCCACCTGGGCCTGAGCCAGCTGCGCGGCTATTTGGCGCGTTGCGGTCGGGCTAATCGTCGACATGTCGACAACGACCGTGCCGGGCTTCGCACCGTGAATAATGCCGCTTTCTCCTAGAACAACCGCTTCGACATCGGCCGTATCGCTGACGCAGATGAGCACCACTTCAGCAGCAGCGGCAGCCTGGGCGGGGGAGTCAGCGGACTGAGCACCGGCCGCGAGTAGGGGCGCTTCGCGATCGCGGGTGCGGTTGTGAACGGTGACCCGATGGCCGGCTTTGAGTAAGTTGAGGCTCATAGGTGCCCCCATCGTGCCAAGTCCAATAAATGCCACGTTCACAGCTGATTCTCCTGAAAGTTTCTGGGGGGTGAGACAGTCTTTAGCAATCCTCGGTGTCGTTGCCTAAACGGCGAACGCTATACGCTTCATTGTGCCAAATTGTGCCAACAGAACGGGCCGCAAAAAAAGTCCCTAGCAGCGCTAGGGACCACAACATGAGGATGAAAATGAGACAGTTGAGCGCTTAGCTACCGGCACAGGGGTCAGCAGCGGCGCAGGGATTTTCGCCAGCGCAAGGATCGGCAGCCGCACAAGGATCGGCAGCGGCGCAAGGGTTAGCCCCTGAGCAGGGATCTACTTCTGTGGTATCGGCGCTGTCGGCGGGACCAGAGGTGGTGCTACCACAGCCGGTCAGCACGCCCACGCTCAGCATCGAAGCAGCTGCTACCACGGCTAAATACTTAATCTTCATCGCGCATCTCCTCCAGATAAAATCACAGGCCAAAGGCCATTGTTTGATTCGCCCATATCATCTGTCCTCAACCTGAGAAAACGCTGAGAAAACGCCAGCTAATCGCTGAAAATTCCGAAAATTTAGTCGCTGGCGTCAGGCTCCCACACCAGTCGAAAGCCAAATAGGATATGCCGCGACTCAACCGGGCGCGTATGCCGGTAGGCGGCCCGGCAAAAGCCGGGCAGGTCGTCCCAAGCACAGCCTTTCATGACGCTCTGCTGCCCCTCGGCTACCAGCGTCGAGGTGTATTCAAACACGTTACCGGCCATGTCTTCAGTGCCATAGGGGCCACGGCTGAGCGGATAGGCCCCAACCGGACTGGTGCCGCTGACCTCGCTGCCCTGCCAGCGGGTAGCGTCTGCCTGCCACTGGCTGCCCCAGGGAAAATAGCGGCCGTCAGTGCCGCGTGCGGCCTTTTCCCATTCGGCGGCGGTGGGCAGGCGATAGCGGCCAGGCGTTTGGGCGCTGCGCCAGGCAGCGTAGGCGATCGCATCGCGATATGACACCAGAACGACCGGATGATCGGCCTGACCGGCGGGGTACTGCTGGCCCTGCCAGAGGAAGGGCTCTACCGCCGCGTAGGGATGCACCAAAAAGCCCTGAGCCTGGTAGTCAGCGGCGCTAATGCCCGGCGCCGGCTGCCCGGTCGCCTGGATGAATGCTTGGTAGTCGGCGTTGGTAACCAGCTGACGCTGCAGGCAAACCGCTGACAGCTCTATGGTTTGCCGTTCGGACTCGGTATCAAACCAGCGACGCTGGCGCAGCCGCGCTTCGGCCTCGGCCAGACGGTTCGCGATCGCAGCGGCTGAGATTGCATAGGCATAGTCGCGCTCGGTGCGATCGCTGCCGGCAGTATAGGCCCCAGCAGGAATGTAGGCATAGCCGTCAATCGCCGCGCACTGGGCGGCTGATGTCTGAGTGACCAGCGGCTGACAGCCTAGCAGCATGAGCCCACCTGTGTAGCCTCCGTATTTCAGCCAGCGGCTAAGACGGAGCCAGTAGCCGCCGAGTAGGGATATAGGACTCATGCGTTTCTCATATGAAGGCTATCTACCTATGGCAAGATACTCAGCATCCCTTAAAACAAGCTGAGAGCCACGCGCCGCTATGAGCGATCAAAACTGGCTGGTCACCGACGATGGAGACTGTTTTTCCTTTGAGAGTGCCGATCTGGTGCTGACAGAGCAGCCTTACCGGCTATACCGCTTTTTGAGCGAACTAGAAGATATTTTGGCTGCTGCGCCAGATGACCGGCAGCGCATTCTCCAAATCGTACCGCTGGTACGCCAGCTGTTGACCAGTTCCTACTGGCTGCAGCTTGAGTTTGATCCGCCTTCAGCTAAAACTGGCTGGTCTGTGCGATTTCTCTATCGCGAATATGAGTTTCCCCTGACTGTGCAGATGGTGGCCTGGGCCCCTGGGCAACGCTCAAAAATTCACAATCACGCGGCTTGGGGAATTGTGGCTTTGGTCGGCGGCCAAGAGAAAAACCATCTCTGGCGTCGTGCTCCTAGCCCAGAGCAACCTGATCGGTTAGAGAAAGCTGGCGAGCAGCTGCTGCTGCCGGGCGACATTATTGGATTTATGCCCGGTGCGATTCACGCAGTAGAGCCGCTAGGTGAGGAGCCGACCGTGTCCTTCAATCTCTATGGTGAGACCAATTTTCAGCAGCGCTATCAGTTTGATATCGAGCAGCATACGGCTGAGCGCTACTGATGAGGTGCGTGCCAGACTGGCAGCGAGACGCGGAGAGAGGCGTTGTTAGAAATCACCGGGTGAGAAATGTTGGAAATAACCGGAATGTTGAGCCACCGGGCTCACTTCGGAATGTTGAGCCACCGGGCTCACTCCAGCTCATTCTCCAGCATCACTTTGGCAGCTGCAAGTTCCTGCTTTTGTTCAGCCGAAACTTGAGGATACTCCAGCTTTAGCGACTTCAGCGTTTGGCAAATAATGCTAGACACGGCCAGACGTGTGAACCATTTGCGATCGGCTGGAATGATATACCATGGGGCCCATTTGGTGCTGGTATGGCTGAAGACAGCTTCATAGGCTCGCCTGTAGTCGTCCCAATACTGTCGCTCTTCGACATCTTTAGCCGAAAATTTCCAGTTTTTCTCAGGGCGGTTGATCCGCTCTAGAAATCGTTTCTTCTGCTCTGCTTTGGAAACATGCAGAAAAAATTTCAGAATCAAAATGCCGTTGTTGACTAGATATTTTTCAAAGTTGTTAATTTCTTCAAATCGCTGCTGCCAGATTTGGGGATTGTCTTTAGTTTTTTGGGGTAGCTGCTGCCGGGCTAAAATTTCTGGATGTACTCTGACGACCAGCACTTCTTCATAGTGAGAGCGATTGAAGATGCGAATGTTGCCGCGCTCAGGCAGATGTCGCATGATGCGCCAGAGGTAGTCGTGGTCGCCTTCTTCGGCTGACGGCTGTTGAAAGCTGGTAACGTTGCAGCCCTGCGGATTGACGCCGGACATCACATGCTTGATGGTGCTGTCTTTGCCAGCGGCATCCATCGCCTGTAAAACAATCAGCAGACCGTAGGTATTTTGAGCATAGAGCACGTCCTGATACTGCTTTAGCTGCTCGATGCTGGCCTGTAGCTTTTCGACCGCATCCGCTTTCTTGCCATAGGTCTGGGTATCACGAGTGTCGTAGTCTGCCAGTGAGACCTGACTGCCGGGCTTAACGAGAAAGGGGTTAGGGTTCATCTGTAGCAATCACGCGGACGACAGCTGAGCCTGCAGCCAGTCGAGATAGGCAGGGCTGCCCTGAGCGATCGCAACCGCCACAACTTCGGGGATGTCGTAGCTGTGTAGCTCAGTAATTTTGGCACTCAGCGCCTGAAACAGAGCCCAATCGGTCTTGATCAGCAACTGGTATTCGGGCTCGTCGTGGATGGCTGAGCGCCAGCGGTAGACGGAGCGAATAGGAAAAAAATTGACGCAGGCGGCTAGTTCTGCCTCAACCAGCGCTCTGGCTAGCTGCTGCGCTTCGGCTTCAGAGCTAGCCGTGAGTACTAGGCCAGGCTGAGTCTCGGTCATCGGACAAACGCTCTCAGCAGCGGCGCTGGGTCAATCACGACAGCCCCCAGTCTAGCTGCAGCGTTGACTGAGCGCTGCCGTCTGCAAGCTGCCGCAGCTCGGCTAGGGCCGTCGCAGACCGCTGTGCGGTTTCAAGCAGCGTGTCAGTCAGATCGGCCTGACTCAGATCGGCGCGGGTCAAGTCGGCTCGATTGAGATTGGCGGCTTGCAGAATGGCTCGCTGCAGCTGCGCGCCGGTTAGATTGGCACCGGCTAGCTGCGCCGCAGTGAAATCAGCATGCTGCAGGCAGGCTTTGGTAAAGTCGGCAGCAATTAAATTACTCTCAACGAAGCGAGCACCGCGTGCTCGCGCGCCGGTGAAGCTGACGCCGCTCAAATCAAAGCCGCTAAAGTCGAGCCCGTTGAGCATCGCTCGGGTAAAATTAGCCCCGTTGAGGCGGGCCGCTGTGAGGGTTGCGCCATACAGCCGGGCTTCGCTCAGATTAGCCCAGTCTAGGTTGGCAGCTGAGAGATTGGCCTCGCGCAGGTTAGTGCCATACAGGCTGGCGCTGCAGAGATTGGCCTGCTCTAGACAGGACTGACGAAAGTTAACGTGCCCAAGGTTAGCACCGCTCAGCTGAGCGCTGGTCAGATCTGCCCTGACCCAGAAAGCGCCTAGCCCTACGGCTTTGGTGAGATTAGCAGAAACAAACTGACTTTCGCTAAGCTTGGCAAACTGCAGATTAGCGCGGTGTAGATTAGCGCCTGTGAAGTTGGCTTTAGTGAGAAAAGCGCGGCTGAGATTGGCCTGCGCTAGGTTAGCCTCTGATAGGTCAACGCCGACTAAAATTCGGTGTGAGAGATCGGCTGCTCTTAAATCAACCCCGCGAAAGTTGCGATAGCCCGCTTCATACAGTCGCAAAAAGTTTTTGGCTTGCATGCCAGTTAAAACCTCGGCATCATTCTTTTGGCTCATTCTTAAGGTAGCCGCTGCGCCTGAGAATAGAGTGGCTGCTTCAAGTTGATTGACATACCCACTAAAAACTTAAGAAAAGATAAAATTTGGACGTTTTATGCTAGCGATGAGACGAATTTTCTTAGCACTGCTCTGGATTGGCTTTGTCATCTATGCCTTTGGCTTTGCGCCGCCGGCCCAGCCAGACACGCTGGCGCTAATTCAGCAGCTGTCTACCGGTCAGTGGGCGGCAATTAACCCGGCGGTCGTGGCGCTGTTCAATCTGATGGGCGTCTGGCCGATGATCTATGCCTGCCTGGTGCTGATTGACGGGCGGGCTCAGTCGGTGCCGGCCTGGCCTTTCGTGGCGCTGTCCTTTGGGGTTGGGGCGTTTGCGCTGCTGCCCTATCTGGTGCTGCGGACGGCAAACTCAGCCTCTGTAGGCGGTAAAGACTGGCTGCTAAAGCTAGTGGATGCGCGGCTGACCGGCATAGGAATTGCGATCGCAGCGCTAATCTTGCTGGCCTATGGGCTGCTAGCCGGCGACTGGTCTGACTTTCTACAGCAGTGGCGCACCAGTCGGTTTATTCACGTCATGAGCTTAGATTTCTGTCTGCTCTGTCTGCTGCCGCCGACGCTGCTAGGCGACGATATGGCGCGTCGCGGGCTCAACAGTCCGGCCGTTTTTTGGGCAGCAGCGCTCGTGCCGCTGCTGGGGCCAGCCGTTTATCTGGCCCTAAGACCACCGCTAGAGGCGACGACTGCCGCCGCTGTGACATCCTAAGAGAAGCCGCCACACGAACAGTGACTATGAACGCTCAGGATGTTAAGGCGCAAACGATGAGGGCTCAAGAGATTTATTCTCAGTGGGACTGCATCCGAGAAAATATTGGCGACTGGCACGGATCGTTTGCTCAGTACCAGCCCGACGGCACGCTAGACAAACTCACGCCCAGTCAGCTGACGCTCGCCGAAACCACGCCAGAGCAGCAGATGCAGCTGACGCTGGTGCGCACACCGCCAGAAGGCCCTCACACCGTTCGCCGCGAGTTTAGCTATCCGGGGCCGGCCCCTCACGTCTACTTTTTCAAAACCGGTGCGTTCTCTCAGGGGCCGCTACAGTACAGAGGCTATGCCCAGTTCGGCGCCGAACTGTCGCTGAAAGCCGACAGTCGTCGGCTGCGCTTTGTGCAGATGTATGAAGGTGCGACTGACGGCACTAGCCGGCTCGACTACGTGACCCTGATTCGAGAACAGCTGGATCGGCCGCCGCCGATCGCTGAGACCGGGCTGCAGCTGAGCCAGCTGCGAGGCGTGTGGAGCGGTCAGACTATCGTTTTTTGTCCGACTGAAAACCGGCTGAAAACCGACTGCAGCCGCTGGCAGATTGAGACTGAAGCAGAGACAGGTCTCGAAATTTACGATCGCATTGAGCCAGTCTACGAGCGACGGCTAACAGCCACCGTCAGTCAGCCACAGGCACCGGGTAAACCGACTGATGGCTGGCGACTGATGCTGCTCCCAGACGGAGCAGCCTGTCTGCTGCAGCAGCAGCTCTCTGCTAAGACGGCCTTCACATTAGAAGCCGTTTGGCTGTTGTCGCCGCTGCAGCGACAGCGGCTGATCCGCTGCTACGACCAGCAGGGCCGCTGGACGCACCTAATCTTAGCGATAGAAGAAAAAGTGTCTGAAACCAGCGATGCTTGAGTTAGATCTAGCTGTTTATCCCTATTCAATCAGTCCGCTATGTCTTTGGTTCAGTCTGTGCTTTCTCAGCTTCCTGGCAATCCGCTGCGCGGCCTTGAGCAGGCCGACCGGCGCTGGCAACAGCTGCGAGCCGGAGAGCTACCGCTGCCCGCTGCGGTGCGATCGCAGCCAAGCCCTGTAGAGTCGCCGCAGTGGGATGTGATTATCTGCGGCGGGACCCTTGGCATCCTGCTAGGGGCTGCGCTAGCTCAGGCCGGCTGGCGGGTAGCGCTGCTTGAGCGCGGTCAGCTCAAAGGGCGAGAGCAGGAGTGGAATATTTCTCGTCAGGAGCTGCAGACCTTTGTGGAGCTAAAGCTGCTCAGCCCTGAGGCGCTAGAGACAGCCATTGTCACTGAATATAATCCGGCGCGCGTCAGCTTTCTAGGCGGCTCCGATCTGTGGGTGAGCGACGTGCTCAACGTCGGCGTCGATCCGATCTATCTGTTGGAGCAGCTCAAGCAGCGCTTTATTGCCGCTGGCGGACAGCTTTATGAACAGACGCCTTTTGAGGCAGCTGAGGTGCATCCCAACGGCGTCAGCGTTACTGCCGGCGAGCGGCAATTCACCGCTAGGCTGCTCATCGATGCCATGGGGCATTTTTCGCCAATCGCACAGCAGGCGCGACAGGCTCAGCGCCCCGAGGCAGTTTGTTTGGTGGTGGGCACCTGCGCTGCAGGCTATCCCGACAACAAAACCGGCGATCTGATTACTTCGTTCACACCCATTCGCCATCAGTGCCAATATTTTTGGGAAGCCTTTCCCGCCAAAGATGGCCGTACGACCTATCTGTTTACCTACGTCGATGCGCACCCTAGCCGCCCCAGCCTGCAGACGCTGTTTGAAGAGTATCTGACGCTGCTGCCCGAGTATCAAAACGTGACGCTGTCCCAGCTTGCCTTTAAGCGCGCCCTGTTCGGGTTCTTCCCTGCCTATCGCAACAGCCCGCTGCGCTATCCCTGGGGGCGGCTGCTGGCGGTAGGAGACAGCAGCGGCAGTCAGTCACCGCTGAGCTTTGGCGGCTTTGGGGCCATGGTTAGGCATCTCAGTCGGCTAGCGCAGGGGATTGATGACGCGCTAGCGCAGGATTTACTCTCGGCGGCGGCCCTGGGCTGGCTGCATCCCTACCAGCCTAATCTGTCGGTCACCTGGCTGTTTCAAAAGGCCATGAGCGTGGGGGTCGATCAGCAGCTGCCGCCCAATCACATCAATCAGCTGCTCAACACTATCTTCACCGATATGGCAGCGCTGGGAAAGCCGGTGCTCAAGCCCTTTTTGCAAGATGTCGTGCAGTTTGGGCCGCTGGCTAAAACGCTGCTGCGAACGTCGCTGCAGCATCCGGGGCTGGTGACAAAAATCTTACCCCAGGTGGGGCTGCCGGCGCTCTTTACCTGGCTGAGGCACTACGGAGGGCTAGCCGGCTACAGCCTGTTGGATCCTCTCGCTCGGGCCGCTGAACCGATTTCACTGCAGCTGCCGCCGGCGCAGCAGTACTACTATCAGCGCTGGCAGGAGGCGCTGCACTATGGCTCGGGGGGCGACTATGATGAATGAGATGAATTTTCCAACGGCGCGACAGCAGTTTTATCAGGCGATTTCTCAACCCGAAGCGCAGATTGACCTAGCCGCAGCAGCGCTCTACATTGCTCAGGAAGAATATCCTCACCTGGCAATAGATGCCTACCTTAGCCAGCTCGATGCGATGGCGGCCGCCGTGCAGGCGCGCCTGCCGACAGAGCGCTACCCGATGAAGATGCTGCAGGTTCTCAGCGGCTATTTGCTGTCTACGCTAGGGTTTGCTGGCAATCGTCAGAACTACTACGACCCGCGCAACAGCTACTTAAACGAGGTGCTCGATCGGCGCTTGGGCATTCCCATCACGCTGTCGCTGGTCTACTTAGAAGTGGCGAAGCGAGTGCAGTTTCCTATGGCCGGCGTGGGTATGCCCGGCCATTTTTTGATTCGGCCGCTGATTGAGGAGATGGCGGTGTTTGTCGATCCGTTTAACGGCGGTAACATTCTGTTCGAGGCTGACTGTGAGGCTAAATTTCGTCAGCTCTATGGCCCCGCAGCCCGGTGGCATCCTGATTTTTTAGCCCCAATTTCACCCAAACCTTTTTTAATGCGGCTGCTGACCAATCTCAAAATGATCTATCTCAATCAGCAAGCATTTCAGCAGGTGATTACAATTCTCGATCGGCTGCTGCTGCTCTATCCTGACAGCGCCTATGACTATCGCGATCGCGGCCTGATTCACTATCACCTCAAGCAGTATGCCGCTGCCAAGCAAGACCTAAGGCAGTATCTTCGGGTAGCCCCGCAACACGTCGAGACCGCTCAGATTCATGCGCTGCTAGAGCAGATTGAAGCAGAATCTCAGCGCTCTGATTAGCCGGCTGCGCTCGGAGACAGCCGATTGTTACAATGAAGGCCCTGTTTTGGTGTGACCGCTATGGATGTAATTCCCGCAATCGATCTGTTAGAAGGGCGCTGCGTGCGACTTTATCAGGGTGACTATGCGCAGTCTCAGGTATTTGATCAAGACCCGACTGCGGTGGCGCGGCGCTGGGCAGCAGAAGGGGCAACCCGGCTGCATCTGGTTGACTTAGACGGTGCCAAAGCCGGTAAGCCAGAGAACTGGCAGGCCATCCAAGCCATTGTTGAGGCCGTCGATATTCCTGTGCAGGTCGGCGGCGGACTGCGCAGTCGCGATCGCGTCGCTGCGCTGTTCGACTTGGGCGTACAGACCGCCATTCTCGGTACGGCGGCGGTCGAAAATCCTGATCTGGTGGCAGCGCTCAGCCAGACCTTTCCTGGACAGATCTACGTTGGCATTGATGCGCGTGATGGCAAAGTCGCCACGCGCGGCTGGCTAGAGACTTCTGAGCTCAGCGCCATCGATCTGGCTCAGCAGATGGCAGCCCTCGGAGCCGCAGCCATCATCTATACCGATATTCAGCGAGATGGTACCCTGCAGGGACCCAACCTAGAAGCGCTAAGAGTGCTTGCCGCCGCCGTTGATACGCCGGTGATTGCTTCAGGCGGCGTGAGCGCCCTGACTGACCTGCTGAGCCTGCTTGGGCTTGCGCCGCTCGGGGTTACAGGCGTAATTGTAGGCAAGGCGCTCTATACCGGCGATCTGTCTCTCAAACGGGCGCTGCAGGCCGTTGGGCCTGGCCGTCTGCAGGATGTACCCCCCAGCTTAGACAGCACCGCTTGGGCCTAGGCCCGCTGCTAATACTTAATCGCATCGCGGTTCTTGCCCGGCATGGCACTGCGCTCGATATATTCGATGATTTTGCCAGCAATGTCTATTTCGGTGGCTTTCTCGATGCCCTCTAACCCCGGCGAAGAGTTAACTTCCATAATCACCGGACCGTGATTTGATCGCAGAATGTCAACCCCCGCTACCCGCAGGCCCATGGCCTTAGCGGCTCGAACGGCGGTACTGCGCTCCTCCGGGGTGAGCTTCACCTTATGCACCGAACCGCCGCGATGCACGTTCGAGCGAAACTCTCCCGGCGCGCCCTGTCGCTTCATGGCCGCGATAACCTTACCGCCAACGACAAAGCAGCGCAGATCTGCCCCTTTAGCTTCCTTGATAAATTCTTGTACCAAGATATTAGCGTCTAAGCCTCGAAAAGCCTCAATCACAGATTTTGCTGCCTGCGGGGTCTCGGCTAAGACCACGCCAATGCCCTGCGTGCCCTCTAGCAGCTTAATCACCAGCGGCGCGCCGCCGACAATATCAATCAGGCCTTCAATGTCCTTAGTTGAATGAGCAAACCCTGTTACCGGCAGCCCAATGCCTTGCCGCGATAAGATTTGCAAGCATCGCAGCTTGTCGCGCGAGCGAGAAATTGCCTGCGACTCATTCGCAGTAAACACGCCCATAATCTCAAACTGTCGCACGGTCGCCGTGCCGTAAAACGTGTGGGTGGCTCCAATGCGCGGAATGATGGCATCGAGATCGTTGAGCACCTTACCCTGATAGATCACTCTAGGACTGTGCGACGTAATATCCATGTAGCAGCGCAGGTAGTCAATCACGCTAACGCTATGGCCGCGCTGTTCTCCAGCTTCTTTGAGGCGGCGGGTCGAGTATAGAGAAGCGTCTCTCGATAGGATTGCAATCTTCATAAGAAATAATTAGGCTGTCTATTTTTTTGAGGGTTGATGGCTGAGTAAATACGACCGTCCTGGATCAATTAAAAATCGATGCCGTACAGCCTGTCGTCCTAGCAGCATCCGAAATCCCATGACATCTCGGTTTGTCAACGTTAGCTCAATAGGCCAGCGATAGTCGCCAAGAACAACGTCGGTCATAATTACCGGACGCAGCTGAGTTTGTCCACCAGAGTTGGTGACATATCGCTCATCCACTAGCTTGGCAGCGGCTAAAATCGCACCTGCTTGACTGTGCTGTAGCGGATGAATTTTAAACTCGACCCACGGATCACCTTGGCGAGTCTGCTGCTGAATGTCAAAGGCATGTAGTGCAGAAGAGCGTGCACCCGTGTCAATTTTGACTTTGATCTGAGAGATACTGAGATCAGGCAGGGCTATCCATTCTCGCCAGCCAATGCTCGGTGAAGAGTCTATGTTTGAAGTCATACCTTTAAACTTATCGTGCCAGAGAGTAGGCCGCTCAGCGGCAAAACAACGCTTGACGGCGGCCAGAGCGCAGCTGCTTGAGAATATGTAGCTAATAGAGAACAATTCATTTGTACTACAAACAAAGTCAAGAGGATGATTGTCCAGCGTAGAAAATCAGCGATGGCGAAGGCTACAGCAGGGCTTTTACAGAATATCACTCTGGCTAGCGGTTCTGGCGCAATTTACGGCTGAACAAAAAAGGCCAGTGAGACCAATCGCGCTTTCAACAGCCGACTCAAATGAGCTCGCTTTTTGTTCAAGAAATGCCGACAAAATTTTTTATTGAAATTTTTAGCCAGCTCAGAAAATGTATTGCTTCTTGTCGCGGCTTGGCAGCCCTTGATAAATCTCTCGAATCCTGATGACAACAGGGTTTTCTCAAAAACAGAAGCAGCCAATAGCTGACTGTTATCAGCAGCGACATCCTCTATTTTTCTTCAAAGAGATCTAGCTAAACGCTAAAATTACTCAAGAGAGATGTGATTTTGTCTGACAATAGGGTATTTTGGTGCTAAGAAGAGACTGTTGGGTTTTCAAAAGCATCCTTTCTCGATGCTGCTTTTGAACCAGCAGATAAAAGTCAGACAGTATTTCGCACTACTGAATGAGCATTACTGATGAAATTTAAGAGGTTAGATCAACTATGAGTGACGCTGTTCTTTCTCAACTAGTCGAAGCCGAATCGCAGCTGGCTTCTCAAGAAACTCATCTGGTGGCTCAAATCGCCGCCATCAAAGAAAAGCGTAAGGGTCTGCAGACGGTGATTGATATGTTTCAATCCTCCGGCAATAGCAATGGGGCGGTGGCTCCGGCCGAAGCGGTTGAGCAGGTATTGACTGGAACAGCCGAGGCAGCAGACACTGAAACAGCCAAGGCAGCCGAGGACACAGCAGACGCGCCTTCTACTGCACGTAAAGCTAAAACACCTTCCAAGGCGAAGAAAACCACTCGCAAAGGGCGGGCCAAATCGACCGCTGCTTCTACACCGGCTCGCAAGCAGCGAGGTGGAAAATCTCCCAACTGGCAGCGCTATATTCAAGAGCCGTTTCGCAAGACGCCGCTGCCCGATGTCGTTGCCAATATCTTGAATGCTCAGCCCGATGACGTGTTTAAGATTGCTGATGTGATGGAGGCTATCTTCAAAGAGGATATGCCAAAAGCAACCTTCTTAAAAGCTCGCAATCGGGTATCGAATATTCTTTCAGCCGGTGCTCGCAACGGTGACTGGTATCGGGGTCGCGGCGGTACCTATGCCATGAGTGAGAAAGCTGTGAAAAAGTAGGCAGCTCACTCTGCTCAAATTTAAGGCTAGCTTGGTAAGCATTTTATTAGGCTGAACTAGCCAGCGCAGCCGCTCATGCCGTGGGCGGCTGCGCTGCCCGTCTACTTTTTGTCTTTTTTACCTTCGTCGAGAAATTCTGCTAGCGCTTGAGCTAGCTTATCTGAAGGTTTATCGGCCGGTGGTTTTGGTGGTTTTGGCGCTGGTTCACGTAGGGTCTCGCGCGTCCAGAGCGCTAGAAAAATAACCAGAACGATCAAGGGTGGCACAAACATTGCGTTAGTTTCTCCATCGCGCTACCGGTGCTTTCAATGCAACAGCAGGTTGGCAAGCCGCCTGCTAAGATCCCCCGTGGCCAGGCTTTAAAGCTGGCACCGTATTATTCATTAGGTGTAACTACAGGACAGTTTGTGACTATTCCCGATGGTTTATCACAATTGTTTGAGCCCGCAGCTGCGCTCGGGCGTTTGCAGCTCACCCCGCTTTTCCCTGACCTTTCTCATCTGTTGGCCCAGCTAGGCCAGTAATCCTTTTGCCAGTAATATTACAGATCTCTATTAATACCGAGGCTAAGGCCGGCGAAAGTTTCTATAGTGGAGAAGATAAGGTTTCGCCGCAGTTGGTACAGATATGAGCGCAGGGTCTGGCAGTCGCACCACAGAACGTTGTCGAGCGCGGAGCTATCGACGCTGGCATCGGTTGCAAAGTAAGCTACACATTTTGCGATCGCAGCTTGGCTTTGATACCACCTCAGCAGCCGTTCCCGCCGTTTGCCAAGGCTGTCGCTACTATCACGGGCTAGCCTATGGCACCCAGCAGCGAGTGGCACTGGTTTGCGCCATTCATCCCTACGGCTGGCTAGAGACGTCTGACTGCCCAGACTGGTGCTGCTAAACGGTCTGCTGCGGAGCTGACTAGCCTGCCGCCCGCTCCTCGGAACGGGCGCATCGGCTTAAGGGTCCGTCTCAATTCGCTAGGGAATGCGAACCAAGAAACGAATAGCAGTGACTTCGTTGCTATTTAAGTCGAATTCAGGGCCGCCAGCGACGATGCCACCGCCTGAACCAACGCCAGCGGGTCCGGTTGGTCCCGGGGGCCCAGCCGGGAAGGTGCCGGGGGCCGACAGGCAAGAAGGTGCGAGCACTGAGAGCGGATCTCGCGCCTGTACCAGAGAAGACGGTGCCGCCTCTGCCAGGTTGGGCAGCGCGGTAGGCGGCGCCAGCTGCAGCGTATTGGCATCAGGCACTAAGATGCCAGGCGGCTGAATCTCGTCACAGACTTCGATATTGGTCGCACCTTCCCCTGGATTAAATAGATAAATTGTGTATTCAACCAGGTCGCCAGACTGCAGGCTGGTAGGCGTCTGGACAACGCCCTGCGGCAGCGCACCGTTGGAGGCGTCGTTCAGCTCATTGTCGGCTAAGGTGCCGCTTTGATCATCAAAACCATCAAAGCCGGGCAGCCGCACCTCGTTGCGGATGATACCGGTAATTCGCTTGATAATGCGCAGATCCGGACCCGGTAGCAGACCGGCATCGACATCTTGAATCACGTCATTGGGCCCTAGTGAGATGATGCCGGTAAGGCCCGTATCTGGATCGACGTCGCTGTCGTTAGTAGCAGCTAGCGGATCGTTCACGTTGGGTGGCGCGCTGCTAAAGCCAGCAGTACCGCTCGGCGCAGTAAATTGAACCTGGTAGCTGCCGGCGGGCAAGTTCACAAACGAATAGAGACCATTGTCGTCGGTTTGCTGAGTTGCGACGGTGTTGCCGGTCTCGACATCAATCAGGTTCACCGTCACGCCCGGAACGCCCGGTTCGCCATCATCTTGCAGGCCGTTGTTATTTTCATCTAGGAAGACGCGATTGCCAATTGCGTTACTAACAGCCAACCCTGCGTCGATAGCATTGTTGGTCTCACCCGCTGCGAGCACAATCGGGTTGTCGGCTGAACCTGCCTGATTGGTAGCTGGGTCGACGTCGCTTTGGTTGTCAGTACCTGGCTGGAAGCTGCCGGTGGTATAGGTCGTAAAGCCATCGGGTAGCTCAAACTGCACCACATAGCTGCCTGCAGGCAGTCCGGTAAAGCTGTAGAGGCCGCCCTCTTGGGTAGTCACCACGCGCGGGTTGTTGGCTTCATCAGTAACTGGCTCTCCAGCAGGCGTCAGCAAGCGCACCGTGACGCCGTCAATCCCAGGCTCGCTGCCTGGGTCGAAGCTGCCGTCACCGTCGAGGTCAACAAAGACGCGATTACCCAATGTTGCACCCGCCGTCAAACCAGCATCCACCGTCTCGAGATTGTCGCCGGCATTGAGCGTGATTGGGCCGGTGCGGGCCAGGGTCGTCCCGGCAACTGGGGCCGCATCGCTGTCGTTAGTGTCTGCGGGCGTTGGTGGATTGGCCACGGCCGGGTCAGCGACAGTAAAACCAGCGAAGGGCGTCCCGGCCCGGTCAAACTCTACGACATAGGTGCCTGGCTGCAGCCCGCCAAAGCTATAGAGACCCGTAGCATCTGTTGTCGCTGTGGCCAGCTCAGCGCCGTCGGCACTGAGCAAACGCACCGTCACGCCAGGTACGCCAGGCTCTCCTTGCTCTTGAATACCGTTGCTGTTGGTATCTTGAAAAACTAGGTTGCCTATGCTGGCAAAGCTGCCTAAGCCAAAGTCAACATCATCGAACGCTGGCGTTTCGACCGACAGGGTACGAGTGAACTGAGCGGGCGTTGTGAAGTTGAGGCCATCGGGTGGATTGGCAATGACGACTCGATAGCTGCCAAACGGCAGATTGTCGATGGAGTAGCTGCCGCTGTCGTCGGTAGTGGCCTGCCCGGCTAAAACATCGTCATCGGTGCCCAGCGTACCGTCTGGCCCAGGACCAAAGGCCTGAACCGTGATGCCAACCAGCGGCGTATCGCCATCGTCATCATCGTCAAATTCGCCATCGCCATCATTGTCTTGAAACACCAAATCGCCGATGCTGCCGACGCGATTAAAGCCAAAATCAGCCACGTTAATGTCGTCGCCGGCGGCCGGCGTGGTGGTAAAGAAAGCATTGCCATTAAACAGCGTCGTCTGAGTGAAGCCAGCGCCAGCGTTCGGCAGCGTCTGATTGTCTACGCTCACTCGGTAGGGCCGCCCGGTGATGGGCACATTAGTGAAATCGTAGGAACCATCGTCAACCGTTACCTGCGATCGCACGACATTATCGCCCTCGCTGGTAAAATCATTGTCAGGGCCTGGATCGGTCAGCGTCACCGTGACGCCGCCGAGCGGTGCGTCCACCCCGTCTTCAAAGCTACCGTTACCGTTGTTATCGAGATAGACCAAATCGCCAACTGTCGCGACGCTGCCAAAGCCAAAGTCAGCAGTTGGGAAGTCGGCGTCAAGGTTAGGAATATTGAAGACCGACGTCGGTGTGGTCAGGTTCAGGCCCGCTGGCGGCGTTGGAATATCGACCTGATAAGGGCCTGGTGCTAGCCCGGTGAAGCTATACTGGCCGTTGGCATCGGTGGTCGTGGTCAGAATCACATCGTCGGTCGTGCCAAACTCACCGTCAGGGCCGGGCTGCCGCAGCCGTACCTGCACGCCCGCAATCCCTGGATCGGTCGCATTGCCGTCGTCTACACCATCGCCGTCGGTATCAGTGAAGACGCGATCGCCCACGGTAAAGCCGGCACCAATCACCAAAGTAGTTTCATCGCGATCATCGGGCGCGTTTGCCAACGACGGCTGAGTCAGCACCTCGCGCGTGGTGTTGGCATCAGGCGGGGCAACGCTGGCCAGCGTTGACGGATTGCTCAGCGTGCCGGTAGCGCCAGCATCAACGCTGGCCCGAATTGTCAGGGTGGCAGTCTGGCCTAGCGCTAGGTTGCCCACGGTCCAAATACCCGAGGCAGCATCGTAGCCGCCCTGACTGGCGCTGACTTGCTCAACAAACGTCAGCCCGGCCGGTAGGGTATCGGCAATGGTAACGCCGGTAGCAGGCTCTACCCCCACGCCGTCGCGGTTAAGGGCAGTGATGGTAAACTCGACCTGATCGCCCGGTAAGACCGTCGCCTGAGCCTGATCGATTGCGGCCCCGTTGTTGATGCGCGTGATGCTCTGGCGAATCTCCACATCTGCCGGCGGTATCAGCAGACAGGCGCTGGCTTCAAAGTCAGCGGGAGGCGTGTTGGTCTGTCCTTGGACGCCGTTAAGGCTAAAGAAGCCGCCGGTTTGAACCACGCCGTTCCCAATGCTGCTGACAAAATAGGTGCGGTTAGAAAATTCTTGACCAGTGTTACCGACGGATAGCCTGAGCTGACCGGTGCGGTCAAAGCTGAGATCTTCAACATCCCGGATTTCCTCACCGCCGGTGCCCACCACGCTGCCTAAGTCGGTGATGGTACCATCGCGCCCAATCACGACTAGACGCTGAGGCAGGTTCGGACCAGGGTTGGCAACACCCAAGATAGTGCCTGGAGCTAACCCAGCCAGCGTACTGTTGGGGGGCACGACAGCTAGGCCATCGATCTCTTCGGTGCCAGCGGGAAACGCGCCTAGGGCAACGTCGCTGACGCTGCTGATGCCGGTTACCTGGTTGGCCGCATTGGTTGCCAG
>JAAHIA010000250.1 GCA_010671975.1 Leptolyngbya sp. SIO4C1
ACGATCTAATATTTAGCTACGCTGACGCCGACCGCCGAGGCTATGACAACCGCTAGCTCAGCGTTATTTTCAGGCACAGCCATGGGCAGCAGCAGAGACAGCATCCTAGCTGGACAAGACGGTCGCGATCTGATCGCCGGTGGCGAAGGGGACGATCTCATCGATGGCAAAGGCGGCAATGACAGTCTCTTCGGCAATGCGGGCAACGATACGCTCTACGGCTTTGATGGCAGCGATAGCCTCTATGGCGGCGAGGGCGACGATCTGATTTTAGGTGAGAGCGGCGACGATAAGCTCTATGGCGAAGCAGGGCATGACAGTCTCTCAGGCGGCGAAGGCAGCGATCTGCTTGAGGGCGGTAAAGGTAAAGATCTTCTCAAAGGGGATGCTGGTAACGATCTAGTCAGCGGCGGTGCCGGAGACGACTCTCTAGAAGGGAATGCTGGCAACGATATCTTGAACGGGACAGATGCGATCGCGCTCGGCCGCTTTGAGCAGGACATCTTAGTCGGCGGCGATGGTGCTGATCGGTTTATTCTTGGCAATTCCAATCAGGCATACTATATGGCTCAGGGCGATCAAGACTATGCCCTAATTAAAGACTTTTTAGCCAGCGCCGATGTCGTGCAGCTCTACGGGAGTGCTAGCAGCTATCAGCAGCGGCAGCAGGGAGCTGACACGCTGCTCTATTGGGGCAACCAGGAGCTGATTGCTGTCTTCGAAAATACTGCTGTTCTGGCGCTGGCAAGCAATAGTTTTGAATTTTTCAGCTAACGTCGGCTGCGCCTGCAGCACCTGCTAGAGGTTTTCTAAATTGGCTTTAACCGTCTGCTACTGCGATAGATGCTATGAAACAAACAATACATCCTAGGACAAACAGACTGGCATTCTTGATCGCACTGCTAGCGCTGCTATGCGTTCCTTTCTCAAAGCCAGGCTTTGCAAATGACTCAATGCCTCTGAATGAGGGAATTCCTGGGCGTCGGATTAGCGGTGGTACAAGATGTCACGGATAGTCGAGCCAAGCTTAGATAGATACAGGTTCAGCTAGAATGAACGAGACAGGTGAGGAACTTTATTTCTTGATAAGAGAAATTGCTCGTCAACTAGCGTCTCTAAGGACAGGCATCAGCTTATGGAATCCTCAAATCGCATGGAAAAAGAGCTCTGGCGTAGCTTGACCGTAGGCGGTAGTGGGGGAAAGGCTTTTTCAGATGTGAATTGGCCACCCCAAGCAAGCGAGCAGCTGCTTGCACAGCGGGCAACTCCCGTCGAGGTGCGAGTCAGGGTAGGGCGCTATGTCGATCAGGTGCAGATGCTATGGGAAAGCGGCGCGCTACCTGCCCACGGTGGAGAGGGATCAGACTTGGAGACGTTTGCGCTCAACCCAAATGAATACATCGCTAACGTCAGGCTGACGGCTCCAAAGGCTCGATATGTGGGATCTATAGAGCTGATTACCAACCAGGGTCGGCGCACCGTATTTGGTAAGCAGACGGAACAGATTACCGATTTGGCGGTACCGCCCAACTACCAGGTGGTTGGCTTCTATGGCAACAGTGGCCGCTGGATAGATCGGCTGGGCGTTATTGCAGCGCCGGTATCGAGTCGCCAGGATGACAGTGATGACAGAGACGGTGATCGGCCGGCTCAGCCAGGGCAGCCTACTGAGCCGTCACTGGAGGCAATTCCTCGCGCCGGCATCGAGCTGATTAAAGAGTTTGAAGGCTATGCCGAAAAGCTGTCAGATGGTCGAGTGAAGGCGTATAAAGATCCGCTGCGGGGCTGGGAGGTGCCAACAATCGGCTACGGCACGACTCGCTATCCTGACGGTCGCAAAGTTCAGCAGGGCGATATTATCACCAAGCGGCAGGCTGAAGACTATCTCATTCACCACGTAGAGCGCACCTGTCGCGGGGCGCTAGAGAAGATTCCTACCTGGGCGCGAATGAACAGCAACCAGCGTGGTGCCATGTATAGCTTTGCTTATAATCTGGGATCAGGCTTCTATCGCGGCAGCAACTTTGAGTCGATCACGCGGGTCTGTGACTCACCTGAGCGCTGGCAAGATCATCGATGGATAGCGGCACAGTTTGTCAAATATAGAAATCCGGGCACATCGGTCGAAGCGGGTCTCCGCCGCCGCCGCCTAGCTGAGGCAGATCTGTTCTGTCGTTCGGTGACTTCCTCAACGCCTAACTGGGAAGACGATCACGGTGAGGCCGATGAGGCCAGCGATCGCAAACCAGAAGAGCGGCTGACACAAATTGGTCGGGACGCAGCGAACAAGCAGCCAGTGGGGGCGCGACTCACAAAGGAGATGGCTTTTGATACGCTGATTACGCCTCATATTACCTATGGTGAGATAGCGCTTTATCAGGAAGAACGGCGCTTTCGACACGGCTATCAGTGCCAAACGGCCTATGAGCTTTGCCTATTTCTAGAGAAATGTCGCGCTCACTTTGGCGGTAAGCCGTTGGTAATTACTTCTGGCTATCGACCGCCTGAGGTGAATGCTAGGGTAAACGGTGCTCGCAACTCAGAGCATCTTTATAATTCGCCAGACAAAGGCGCGGTAGATTTTTATATTCGAGGCGTCAGCATCTACGAGGTTGAGTACTGGTGTGATCAGCATTTTCCTCACAGCATTGGCTACGGCGCTCAAAAAGGCTTTGTTCATTTGGGTATGCGTCCTGGCAAACCGCGCGTGCGGTGGGTTTACTAAACCGGGTTCCAGCCGGACTCAGCAATACCTGCTTGCTCAGCTTAGCGCCTGCGCCCCCAGAGCTGTTAGCGTTGCTCGCTGAGCCGGCGTGAGTCCGGCTGCTTGAGCAATGTTCATGCCTTCGTAGAGCCTAGGGGGCCTCAGCGTGTTGAGCAGCTTGCCAGTCGCAACCTGCCACAGATTGACGGTGCCATCTTGACTGCCGCTGGCTAAAATTTGATCGTCTGGGCTAAAGGCAAGGCTGTAAACGCCGCTGGTATGACCGGTTAGGATCTGATAGCACTGCTGAGATTTAGGCTGCCATAGCCGAATGGTGTAATCGGCGCTGCTGCTCGCCAAGATTTTGCCATCGTGGCTAAAGCTAACGGCACAGACCCAGCCGGCATGACCCACAAGCGTGCTAAGGCACCGGCCAGTATGCGTTTCCCAAAGTTTGACGCTGCAATCGGCGCTGCCGCTAGCTAAAGACTGCCCATCCGGGTGAAAGCTCACCGACCAAACGACATTTCGATGACCGCTCAGAGTCTTTAAGCACTGGTGGGTTTGATCATCCCATAGCCTGATAGACTGATCGGCGCTGCCGCTGGCCAATATCTGATCGGTGGGGCTAAAGGCAAGCGACCAAACAATGCCGCTATGCCCTGTCAGGGTGGCGAGGCTCTCTGCTGGATTGATTTGATCGATCGACCAGAGCTTGACTGTTCGATCAAAGCTGCCGCTGGCAAACTGAGTGCGATCGCGGCTAAAGGCAACGGCGCTGACCCAGCTATGATGGCCGATAAACCGCTGTAGACACTGCCCAGTTTGAGCTTGCCATAGTCGGACTGTCTGATCGGCACTGCCGCTAACCAAGCAGCGACCATCCTGACTGACGGCCGCTGCGCAGACTGCCGCCGTATGGCCACGCAGCGCGTTGAGCAGCTGTCCTGTGTGATAGTTCCAAACACCTATTACTTGACTAAATCCGCCTGCAATTAGCGTTTGACCATCCGGGCTAAAGGCAACTGAGTTGATCCAATGAGCGTAGCCGCTGATAGTTTTATCGCAGTGACCGGTTTGATAGTTCCACAGCTTGAGGCGCTGATCGGCGCTGCCGCTGACTAGCCTAGGCGACTGAGCACTCAGCGCAACGGCCCAGACGCTGCTGCTGTGTCCGGTCAGCGTTTTGAGGCAAGCGCCTGTCTGTACTTCCCACAGTTTGATGGTGTGATCGGCGCTGCCACTGGCTAAGAGGCCAGCGCTGACGCTGGCGGCATTGACTGCATCGGTATGCCCTTTGAAGCTGCGCAAGCATTGACCGCTCGCCAGCTGCCACTGCCGCAGCGTGCAGTCAGCGCTGCCGCTAATCAGCGTATTGTCTGGACCAAAAACAATCGTATTAACGCCTTGCTGATGCCCGGCGAGCGTTCTGAGACACTGGCCGGTCTGTATATCCCAGAGTTTGACGTTCCGATCGGCGCTGCCGCTGGCTAAGGTGGCGCCATCCGGGTGAAAGGCAACAGCATTGACCCAGCCGGTATGTCCGGTCAGCGTCTGAAAACACTGACCGCTGCTGGGATGCCACAGTTTGAGCGTGCCATCAGCGCTGCCGCTAGCCAGAACAGTGCCATCTGGGCTAAAAGCAGCCGAGCAAACGCCGCGACTGTGACCGACATAGTGCTGACGGCACCGCTGATCTGCGGTTGACCACAGTCGCAGGGTACGGTCATAGCTAGCGCTCACCAGAGTTTGGCCGTCTGGATGGAAAGCGACAGCGCGAACCCAGTTAGTATGGCCAGTATATGTCAGCAATGGCTCTCCCGTCTGGGCCTGCCAGAGGCGAACCGTGCCCTCAACATCGCTGGTGGCAACCATGCTGCCATCTGGGCTGAGCGCAACTGAGAGCAGGCTCGCCAAAGTTTCTGAGAACCGAGCCCGGCTGAGATCGGCCCGAGAAAAGTTAGCGTGTTGCAAGCAGAGGTTTTGCAGATTAGCTTGCCACATTGACAAACCAGAAAAGTCGTAGCCGCTGAGATCGGCCTGCAGCTGACGCAGCAGGTTGAGCACATTGCCGCCAGCGTAGCCGGGAGGAGCTGCTCGTGTGAGGTTGAGCAGGTGAGTCAGCTGTTCAATCACAGCGGCAGTCGTCCCTAGCTGTGTGGTCAGTTGCTCCACTACCGGGTGAAGGATCAAGCGAGTTTGCGCCTCGCGAATATAGTCAGGGGCCTGAGCTTTGACGAGAGCATGCTGATGAAACAAACAGAGCTGACCAGTGACAATTTCTTCAACCACTTGCTGACTGAAGCGATTGAGCAGATAGTCCATCACCACCGGCTGCTGACTAAACCCGGCAGCCGATTGCTCAATCAGAGAGCGATGCTGCAAAGCAGCGATCGCATGCAGTAGCTCACTCGCAGAGCCGGCGCTGACTAAATCAGCCTGCAGGGCAGCCAGCGAAACCGGCTGCCGATTGATGGCTAGCCAGTACATGATTTCTTGCTCTCGATGGCTGAGTCGTTCAAACTGCTGTGCTAGCAGCAGACGAATGTCTTCAAAAATAAGAGACTCTTGCTGTAAAGCGCTAAGGAAGCAAGCTAGATCGTGCTCAAAAAAGTCTGCGATCGCGCCTGCAACTATCTTTAAGGCCAGCGGATTGCCCCCATAGCCTTGGCTCAATCTCTGCCACTGGGCGTCTGAGCCAGTGAAGGTGCCTTTTGTCTGCACCACCGCTTTGCTAGCGGCCGGCGATAGTCCTTTAAGCAATAGCGTGCGGACCGGCAGCCGCTCACCGGCTAAAATCGCTAAACCCTGCGGCTTTTCCCGCGAGGTGAGCAGCAGACAGCTGCGGTGCTGACTGGTGGCTAACGTACTCAGCAGCTGGCCATAGCCCTCATAGCCGGCTCGATAGCGCCCACAGTGAGCGCGATTGGGACAGCTGCTTTGCAGCACCGACTCTAGATTGTCTAAGATCAGCAGGCAGCGAGCTGTCCTTAGCTGCGCTAGTAGCTCAAGAATTTGACCGTTTAGAGCGGCTGGCTGCTCAGCCTGAGGCTGACCCGATAGCAGCTGAGCTAGCTCTGACAGCATCGCTGCTGCCGGCGGCGCATTCTGCAGGCTGCGCCACACAACTCGCTCAAAGGCGCCTTCTAGCTGATGCGTCAGCTGAGCCGCTAGAGCCGTCTTACCAATGCCGCCCATGCCTAAGATAACCACCAGTCGAGCGCGATCGCGCTGTATCCACTGTCTGAGGGTTGAGAGCTCAGCCTGCCGATCAAAGAAGCGGGAGACATCTGGCGCCTCTCCCCAGTCAGTGCTGTTCTCAGCCTGGCGCTGCTCTAGCACTGTTCTCAAGCTTTTTTTACCAATCCGTATTCCTAATTCTTCTGAGAGCTGCTGCCATAGAGCAGACGCTGTATCTCTCACATGACCTTCCGTACAATAGGCAGCCTCAGCCACAGCAGCATACGTTTGCCCATACCAAGCGCTTTCCAAGATTGCGCTTTGCAATGAACTTAGCGACCTGCCCTGAGATAGAAAGAGCGTCCTATCAACGAGTTTAAGAGCCGCTGCAAAATTCATGACCTGAATCTAAAGTCTCAACATAGGCGCAGAACGTTCTAGATTCAGCTTTACAGCAGCCGTGTGCCATTGCCATTACTCCACAGGGTACTTTTTCTATCTCAGCCTGCTGTTGGTCAATACCGACTTTTCCGACATTTTCAGCCGACATGAGCCGACTGACGCAGCGGTTGCAAGCTTGCCATAGTCAAAGCATGAAGAGTCTCAATCAGACTCAGAACAGTCGTAAAACGAGGTACATAACCATGGCCGGAGAACTTAGCAATCGTGTGAATGATTTGCTGTTGCAGACATTCACGGCAATGACCGACAGATTAGCCACTGAATCAGCCTTCACACCTGACTTACAACCTGGTATACAGCCTATTTTGGCAGCGACTAGAACCAATGCCAATACGCTCAATCGAGTCATTCAGGCTCAGCTCAATGGCGTGAATGAAGTGACGCTGATGTTTCTCGATCAGCTGTTTCAAAACATAGGGGCCGAGAATCTACTGCTCTCTGCATTGAATATCAGCCAAGCACCAGTGGGTGAACAGATTCTTAACGGCACCATCACCCTAGAAAACGGTGCGCGCAAGATTCCGTGGCTCGATATTGTGAAGGAAATTATTACCATATTTGTCAGAGCTAATCCTTTGATTCCTTCGATTTGGAGATCGATTATTTTTGAGCTGCTAAGGATCCTTGATAAGTATTTTGAAGGACAGATTCATTCTGTTGATTCTAGCGTAGCTACACCAGTGTAGGCTTTACTACAGGCCGTTCTCAAAGATCGCTTCAGGAACACTCAGTCTTTGACCATCGCTTTTATCATATCTGGAGAAATAAAACATGACTGACAATCTGCTCAAGAGCGAACATGAGCGAATTGCGCTACTAGAAGGGCAAATGCCAACCGTGGCAGCCACCAGCCGCTGCGCTCGGTCGTATTCAGTATTTTGCAGCTCGACTTCAGCTTCGATACGAATGCGCTGGGCCTCGAGCGATCGCAGCTGCGCTCTGGCATTATCCCGCGCTG
>JAAHIA010000251.1 GCA_010671975.1 Leptolyngbya sp. SIO4C1
TCTCAGGCGTAGCAAAGTTGAAGACAAAGCTGTTCAGCACCGCATCTTTGGCATACTGCAGCTCAGCCACCGAGATTTCTTCAGTGCAGACGCGCTTGATTTCATCCACTACCGATTGAATGAAGGGAACCGTCGCCTCAGAGCGGGTTTGGCCGCCGCCAATAAACAGACCGGAATAGTCATAGCGCGGGCTCCAGTAGGCATAGACGCTATAGGCAAGGCCCTGCCGCGAGCGGATATCGTTAAACAGGCGACCGCCCAGGCCGTTGAGGGCTTCGTTTAACACTTCCATAGGCGGGTAGTAGGGATCGTTCAGCTTGCCCCCCAAATGCCCAATTTGGATGTAGCTCTGCGTCAGCTGCGGCTGGTCGACCATAAAGACGCCCGTATGCTGCTGGCTAGCCTCAGGCGGCTCAAAAGTCTGCTTTACCGCTGCGCCAACCGACTGCCAGTCGTCAAAGGCTTGCGCAATCAGCGCCTTCATCTGGGCCGGGTCGAAGTCACCTGAGATACCCAAGATGCTGCCGCGCGACTGAATCGTTGCTTTGTAGAAATCAATCACATCCTGGCGTTGAATGTTGCTGAGATTGGCGTACTCCACCGTGCGAGCGTAGGGGCTGTCTTCTCCGTAAACCAGCTTGCGAAATTCGCGCCCGGTGATGTCGTCAGGGTTGTCGTTACGGCGGGCGATACTGCCCTCATATTGACGCTTGATCAGCTCAATTTTTTCAGGCGCAAAGGCCGGATGCCGAATCACATCGGCAAACAGCGCAAACACATCGGCCGTATCCTCGCTCAGCGCATTGAAGCTGGCACTGCCGGCCGTGGTGCTGATGTTTACCTCGACTGAGGCCGCCCGCTGCTCTAGCTGCTGATTGAGCTCGTCAGGCGAGAGAGTCTCGGTACCACCTAAGCGCATGGCCTCACCGGTCAGGCTGCCTAAGCTCACCTGATTGGCTGGCTCTAAAAACTGTCCGGTGCGAAACGTCATCGAGCCGCTCACCAGTGGTAAATCGTGATCTTCCATCAGGTAAACCACCAGACCGTTAGGCAGCTCATAGCGCTCATAGTCGGGAATTTGGACGCTGCCTAAGGGCGGAAAGTCTAGATCAGCGTAGTACTGAGCCGTAACGGCATTAGCTGGGGACGGACAGCTCAGTGCGGCAGTTAACCCCAGCGCCGCAGCGGCCAAAAAAATCCAGGAGAATAGCTTACGAGAACGGCGAGACCAGCGCATATGTTAGATAAGTAGCGTTAGAACAACGAGCAGAGTTTGTGAGCTAAAGGCTTGGCTTATGACTCAGATAGCAGCTTACCGACCGTCCGGTTATTGAGCTGAAACAGTGATTGAGCCACCCGCTGTACGTCCTCTGCTGTGACAGCTTCAATGGCTTCTAGCTCTTTGAAGACGTTGCGCCAGCTGCCGGTCTTAGCTTCGTATTCGCTCAGCAGACTGGCCATGCCCGAGTTGGAGTCGAGCGATCGCAGCAGCGCAGCCCGCACCTGAGTCTTGACGCGATCTAGCTCTTCTGGAGAAACCAGCGTTTGCTTTAGCTGAGTCAGCTCAGCTTCGATTACCTCAGCTACGTCGTCAGGCATGTAGCCGGGAGCTGTCAACGCATAGAGCAGCATCACGTTGGGATAGCGATCGCCAGGGAAGCCGTTGGCGCTGCCCATATCTAAGGCAATCTGCGACTCGACCAGCGACTTGTAGAGCCGCGACGTACGGCCGCCGGTAAGAATGCCGTCAATCATGGTGTAGACTACGCTGTCTGGATGGTTGATGCCCGGCCGGTGATAGCCTTCTAGGTACCAGGGCTGAGAAGTCAGCGTCAGCTCAAAATATTTAGGCTCGGTCTGCTCTGGCTCTATTGCTTCGACCTCAGGTGGGGCCTCAGCCCGCCCCTGGTAGCGCCCAAAGTAGATATCAGCGAGCTGCTCAACCTGCTGCGGATCGACATCGCCCACCACGGCGGCAATCAGATTATTCGGGCCGTAGTAGGTCTCAAAGAAAGCGGCAATGTCGGCTCGCGTGGCATCGCGCAGATCGGCCTCGTAGCCAATCACCGGGCGACGGTAGGGATGCTGGTCGTAGGCCGTTTCTAGAAAGGCCTCAATCATTTGGCCGATGGGAGAGTTATCAACCCGCATGCGGCGCTCTTCTAAGATGACTTCCTTTTCTTCGTAAAATTCTCGAAATACCGGATCGAGGAAGCGCTCTGATTCTAGCGACATCCACAGCTCTAGCTTATTAGACGGCAGGCTGTAGAAATATCGGGTGGCGTCTGCTGAGGTGGTGGCATTGAGCCCGCGCCCCCCGGCCTGATTGATAATCTGACTGAACTTATTTTGCTCGACGTAGGAGGCTGCCTGCTTACGGAGGGTTTCAAACTGCGATCGCAGCACCTCTACCTGACCGGTATCGCCCTGCTTTTCGGCAGCAATCAGGTTGGCAAAGACCTGATCGAGCTGAGCAAACACCTGCTTTTCAGCAGCGTAGTCGCTAGTGCCGATGCGGGTAGTGCCTTTGAAAGCCAGGTGCTCAAGATAGTGCGCTAGCCCCGTTTTGCCGTCTACCTCGTTCGCTGCCCCCACGTTGGCATACAGCATAAAGGAAACAACCGGTGCCTCGTGGCGCTCTAGCACGATAAATTTCATGCCGTTATCTAGCGTAAACTCGGTCACCTCGCTCGCGACGCGATCGAGATAGGGCTGAACCGACTGCGCGATCGCGGTCGACTGTGCTACCGATCTTGCAAAAGCAGCACCTGGAAACATCATCCAAGTGCTGAAACAAAGTACGCCGATTAACGCCCAAATTTTAGGGCAGCGCCAATCGCTATCAAACCTGAGAAACCTCATCAGCTGGGTACGTCCCATACAACCTCAGCAAGCAAAAATACCATCCATTAGCATAAATAATTTTTTTAAGAAATGTGTGGTTTTATTTATATCCTGACTGATATTTCGTCGCAGACTGACAGAGTGCGGCCGGTTTTGCCCAGCCTGAAGCGCAGGCTATCCCTGAGCCTCTCTGGTTTCTCGGATTTTTTGAATTCAAGTCTGATCAAATGCTTTGATTAAATAAATTTTGAGCGTCCCAATCGATAGCTGAGACTGCTCAACCGGACATCGCTTCCGTAGAGGCCCATCCTTTAGAGGTAGAGGCCAAGGCACCGCTAATTAACAGAACTTTACCACGCCCATGCCCATGCTTGCGGCAGCTTGCGTTCCCCGTTGGCGCGTCTGAGTGCGGCTGGCGATCGCTGCGATCGCGTTTGCCACTTATCGCAGCTACTGTCGTAGAGATCGCACGTAGAGAGCGCAGCTACTGTCGTAGAGACTGATACTTGTAGAAAGCAAACGCATCAAACAGGCCGCTGACCAGTCCGGCCGTTAGGCCAACCGTCAGTGCGCCCTGCCAAACATCGCCGCTGCCAAACACCTGCAGAATCGCAATAGCTTGGTGAAAGCCTGATTCAAACCACAGGTCTAGCGGTGATAGCTGCCCTATCAGCAGCAGCCCTATCAGCAGGCCGAGGCTGCTTAGAACGGTGAGAAACGACACCAGAAAGGTAGCTGTCAGCGAAAAGATTAACTGAACTAGGTTAGGCATGGGGGGAGTTACCAGAAAGATACCGGTGCTGCGCTGAGTAAGCTAGCGGACAACGCCTAAAAACCGCGCTGAAAAGGGTACTTGAAGGTACTTGCAAACTTACGCTCGCAGATTAATAACCACCTTAAACCGCTGTTCTAGCAATCGCTGGCAACTTGAAAATTCTTAAATATCTATAAGATTTCGTCTCAAAGGCCCGAGACAAGCCGTAACAACTTTCACAAAAGACTGCCGTCGACTGCTAGCTTAAAGCTAACAAACGCTTGTAGCTAAGCGGAGGAGTCTCTTTTGTCAGATGCCATATCATCTTCTAGCCTGGGTCAGTGGGGCCGACGATTGATTGCCGCTACGCTGCTGGGCGGTCAGGTACTCATTCATCTAATTTCGCGTCCCATTCATCGCCGCAATACGGTTGAGCAGATGGCAGCAGTAGGCCCCGAGTCGCTGGTGATTGCCCTGATTACTGCCAGCTTTGTGGGCATGGTGTTTACCATTCAGGTGACGCGAGAATTTATTAACTTTGGGGCCGGTACCGCCGTGGGCGGCGTGCTGGCGCTGACGCTGGCGCGTGAGCTAGCCCCGGTCTTGACCGCCGTTGTGATTGCAGGCCGAGTAGGCTCTGCGTTTGCTGCCGAAATTGGCACGATGCAGGTCACAGAGCAAATCGACGCGCTGCAGATGCTGCGCACCGACCCGGTTGACTATCTGGTGCTGCCTCGGGTGATTGCCTGTGCGCTGATGCTGCCGCTCTTGAACGTCTTGAGCTTCATCACCGGGATGACCGGGGGACTGCTGATTGCGACCAATCTCTACGGCATTTCTCAAACCGTCTTTTTAGACTCAGCCCGCAACTTTCTAAGCACCTGGGATCTGATTAGCTCGCTGGTCAAATCCATCGTCTTTGGCGTGCTAGTGGCTGTGATCGGCTCCAGCTGGGGGTTGACCACAACCGGCGGTGCTAAAGGCGTAGGGCAGTCGACCACCACTGCCGTCGTGACCGCCCTGCTGGCTATTTTTATTAGCAATTTCTTTCTCTCCTGGCTGATGTTTCAGGGCACCGGCAGCGCGCTGCGCAATAACTTATAGGCCAGTCCAGTTAGGCCAGTACAATAGGCATAGCTCTTTTACTGCTGTGACTCTCTTGGCCGACTACGAGCCTAACCGGTATGACTTCTTCACCCTCTGCCGCCAATGCCGCCAATCAAGCGGTTCAGCTAACGCCTAGCTACCGGCTACCGCTGGGTCTGCTTGCGATCGCGCTGCTGCTCGGCCTGGTTCAGCTTTGGCTTGGCCTAGTAGTCGGCATTTTCGGGCTGTTTTTGCTCTATCAAACTGCGGTTATTCGCCTTGTCTTTGATGCAGAGGCTTTAGCCGTCTATCGGGGTGAGACGGAGATTCGTCGCTTTCCCTATCGCGACTGGCAGGCTTGGACTGTTTTTTGGCAGCCGGTGCCCATCCTGTTCTATTTTCGCGAAGTCAACAGCATTCACTTTTTACCTATCCTATTTAGCCCGCAGGCGCTGCGCGCTCAGCTTGAGCAGCACTGTGCCCAGACTGCGCTTTAAGGCTGCCTAATCAGCAGCCGCTTGCTCACGGCTCCATCGGCCCGTATGCTGGCCTTACGCGCAATTCAGCTGCCCTATGACGCCAGACGAAATTTCTAGTTCCGCTGCTAATCCGCCCGAGGCTTCGCCAAATAGCGAGACGACGCTTTCTTCGAGCGCGCCGGTCAAAGAAGACGTTGCTCGGCTGGTGCGCGCCGGGCTCAGTGAGCTAGAGCAGCGCAGGCGCGATTTGCAGCGTGAGATTGAACGGCTAGAGCGTCGTAAGGAGCGCATTGAGGCAGAAATGCGCACTAGCTTTGCCGGCGCCTCTCAAGATTTGGCTATTCGCATTCAGGGCTTCAAAGACTACTTAGTCGGCAGCCTGCAAGAGTTGGCCAGCGCTGCTGAGCAGCTTGATTTGGCACCGCCGCCGCCCGAGCCAACTAAGCCGGCCGCGTCACCGCCGCCCGAGTCGGCCGACGTATCCGCCACTGCCTTTGCCGTACAGCGGTTTGAAGAACAGCGCGAGCGGGTACGCAGCCTGATCGATCAGTATCGCACGCGACCCGACTACTATGGTCCCCCCTGGCAGCTGAGACGCACGTTTGAGTCGGTGCATGCCGATCGGGTCTCTAATTGGTTTTTTACCCAGGGCGGACGCGGTGCGGTCAAGAGCATGGGCAGCCGGCTGCAGAACGTGCTGGTTGCCTCCGCCGCTATTTCTGCCCTCTACACCATCTATGGGGATCGGCTCTGTACGCTGGTGCTAGCCAATACGCCTGAGCGGCTGGGCGAGTGGCGGCGCTGGCTACAGGACTGTCTAGGCATTTCTCGCGCTGACTTTGGCACCAATCGCGGCATCATGCTGTTTGAAGCACCTGAACCGATGGCGCAGCGAGCTGAGCGACTGCTAGAGAACGGCCGGCTGCCGTTCATGATCATTGATGAATCTGAAAATAAAGTCTCTCTCTCAGTGCTGCAGTTTCCGCTCTGGCTTGCCTTTGCGCCCGATCCTGCGAATCCTCCAGCTGACGATTACTATTATTGATCTCGGCTGGCTGATCCCCTGCTTTATCTTTCGTCCAGACCCGTCTGCTTCTAAACTAATGATTACTGGCTGAGTATCGGTCAGCCGCGACCTATAGCGCAGAGATAGCGCCAATAAAGCAGCAGAGGAGACTGAGATGTTTTGGTTAATCGTCGGTGGGATCTGGATGACAGCCTATTTGCTGGGATCGATCCCGACCGGCTATATCATTGCCAAACTGCTGCGAGGAATTGACATCCGCGAGCATGGCTCAGGCAATACCGGGGCAACCAACGTCTTTCGCGTGGTAGGCAAGACCGCCGGCAGCCTAGTGCTGCTCATTGATATTCTCAAAGGCGCTAGCGCAGTGCTGATCGCGCAGCAGGTAGCCCAGGTGGCGACACTGTCAGGCAGCGCTTGGCTCATGACCGGCAGCGGTCTGCTGGCGATTCTAGGACACAGCAAGTCGGTATGGCTGGGCTTTTCTGGCGGCAAGTCGGCTGCCACCGGGTTGGGCATCTTGCTAGCGCTGGCCTGGCCGGTGGGGCTAGCCACGGCGACTGTCTTTGCGATTATTCTGGCCGGGTCGCGGTTTGTGTCGCTAAGCTCGATTGCGGCTGCGATCGCAGCGCCGCTGCTGATGCTGCTAACCAGTCAGCCGCTGCCGTTTACGCTGCTGGCTGCGGCCGGCGGTATCTACGTGATCATCCGTCACCGCAGCAACATTAACCGGTTGCTCAGCGGCACCGAACCCAAAATTGGTACGCCGACCGCTTAGGCCGCCTCGCGCTAAGAGCCTAGCTCCTGCGCTCGCTTGCTCGCAGCTTTAACCGCTTCAATCAGCGAAAAGCGTAAACCAAGCTCTTCTAGACAGGCAATGCCAGCAATTGTCGTACCGCCGGGGCTAGCAACGCGGTCCTTAAGCTCGGCCGGGTGCAGCCCTGTCTGCTCTATGAGCTGGGCCGTTCCCAAAACGGTCTGAACGGCTAGCTGATTCGCCACCGCTCGCGGTAAGCCAGCAGCAACGCCTCCGTCTGCAAGCGATTCGATGACTAAAGCCACGTAGCCTGGACCAGAGCCAGAAAGCCCTGTAACCGAATTCATCAGCTCTTCGGA
>JAAHIA010000252.1 GCA_010671975.1 Leptolyngbya sp. SIO4C1
CACCAGCACTTACCTAAAAATTATGGTTGACAGTAGCGTACTTATTAGGATTATATGTCAATAAGACAAGGCTCATCAAGCGGAAAAAGCTTAAATCTTTTACCCGCTGGTTTGTAGCTGAGCTGCCCAAAAATCTGTTAGGAGCGTGATTATGGCGACTTATACTCAAGAGCTTCGGGCCACTGCTAAATCAATGGTTCAAAGCGGCAAAGGGATTTTAGCAATGGATGAGAGTAACGGTACTTGTAACAAGCGCTTTGATGCTTTGGGTATTCCAACAACCGAAGCTGCTCGCCAGAGCTATCGAGAATTAATTTTAACTACGCCAGGCCTGTCTGACTATATTAGCGGCCCAATCCTCTACGATGAGACGATTCGCCAAACGACTCGGGACGGGGTACCCTTCTTAAAAGTGATTACAGATGCAGGCATGATTCCTGGCATTAAAGTCGATACGGGCGCTAAAAATTTGGCGGGTCACCCGGGCGAGAAGGTAACTGAGGGATTAGACGGTCTAAGAGACCGCATTGCTGAGTATTATCGGATGGGAGCTCGATTTGCTAAGTGGCGCGCGGTAATTACTATTGGCGATGGCATTCCTAGTCGAGCCTGCATTGAGGCCAACGCTCACGGGCTAGCTCGCTATGCCGCTCTCTGCCAAGCAGGCGGACTTGTTCCCATCGTGGAGCCTGAAGTGCTGATTGACGGTAGTCATTCTCTAGAACACTGCTATCAGGTAACCGATGAAACGCTACATGCTGTTTTTGCACAGCTGTATACTCAAGGGGTAGCCTATGATCAAATGATATTGAAGCCGAGTATGGTGATTCCTGGCAAAGGGTCATCTCAACAAGCTAGCGTAGAGGCTGTCGCTGAGGCCACCGTTCTCTGCTTGCTGAAAAATGTTCCAGCAACGGTGGCAGGAATTGCCTTTCTCTCAGGAGGGCAGACTAAAGAGCAGTCATCGGCTCATCTCAATGCGATGAATCAGCGCTTTAGTGATCGCTGCCCATGGCCAGTTACGTTTTCCTATGCCCGGGCTATTCAGCAGCCTGCTCTAGAGCATTGGTCAGGCGATGAAAGTCGAGTTGCAGAAGCCCAGCAGTATCTGTTACAGCGGGCTAAGTTTAATAGCTTGGCCAGCAAGGGAGAGTACAGCAGCGAGCTTGAGAAACGGCTGGCTCTGGCTTAAAGAGAATCTAAATTCAAGTTGCTATCGGTCACAGACAGTGAGCTAAGAGCAGGACTAGCTGCTTTTCTCTCGCTGTCTTTTCTTATGGCTGCAGCCGACCATCTTCTATGTGCAGAATACGATCAGCAATGTCGAGAATACGATTGTCATGCGTGACTAGTAGTACCGCGCAACTCTCTTCGCGGGCCAGCCGCTGCATAATATCGACGACATCTCGTCCGGCTTGGCTGTCTAAAGCAGAGGTCGGTTCATCGGCGAGCACCAGCTTGGGATGGTTGACCAGCGCGCGGGCGATCGCAACCCGCTGTTTCTGCCCGCCCGAGAGATTTTCAGGATAGGCATCTAGCTTGTCGCCCAGCCCAACCGCATTGAGTATCGCGATCGCGCGCGGTCGATAGTCTCGCTTGGGAATCTCAGGATGCAGGCGTAATGCTGTGCTGACATTCTCCCAAGCGCTGAGGCAGTCTAGCAGGTTGTGGTTTTGAAAGATAAAGCCTATCTGACTGCGCGCCTGTCTGAGATGAGCAGGCTTCGCATTTAGCAGCTCTCGTCCCAGCACCTGTAAGTTCCCGGTTTGCATCGACCGCAGCGCCCCAATCAGCGACAGCAGCGTCGTCTTACCGCTGCCAGAGGGGCCTTCTAAGATCACAATCTCACCCGCCGTCAAGGTGAGCGTAATTTCTGATAAGACCGCCTTACGCAAGCTTCCGCGACCAAACGCGTAGGTCAGTTGATCAGCAGAGACAACCCGCTCCCCTGCGCCTCTGCTCCCCTGCGCCCTACCAAACCTACCCGCCAAAATCAATCCTCCTCAAAACACCTCCGCCGGGTCCGCCGAGCGCAGCCTGTTCATGGCGATCGCACCGGAGATGCTACACATCACCAGCGTCAGGATAAAGACCTGCAGCGCCACCGCTGTTTTCATCGTCAGCGGCACCCGCGTCAGCTGTACCAGCAGCTGATAGACGCCGTAGGAGGCAAAATAGCCAGGGATAAACCCGAGCACGGCCAAAATCAGCGCTTCTTGCAAAATCACGCCCAGCAGCCTCCAATCGGAATAGCCCATCGCCTTGAGCGTGGCGTATTCTGGCAGGTGGTCGCTGACGTCGGTATAGAGCACCTGATAGACAATCACCACGCCCACGATAAAGCCCATGATGGCGCCAAAGTTTAGCACCTTGCCGTTGGGCAGCGACGCTCGAAATGCCTGCTCGGCGGCCGCCAGCTCAGCCTGGGTCAGCACGCGAATGGACGTCGGCAGCGTGGCCTGCAGCTGCGATCGCACCTGTTCGAGATCTGCGCCGGGAGCCAGGGTCAGGCAGCCGACATTTACCTGCTCCAGACTCTCTTGACCGTACCACTGCGCGTAGTTCCAGTCGCTCATCACCACGTGACCGTTGTCGAACAGCGTGCTGCCCAGGCTAAACAAGCCCACCACATAGACCCGACGATTGCTCATCAGCGTCGAGACGCCTGCCTGCTGGCGGAACAGTTCGACAATCGGACCGAGTTTCTCCTGTCCTAAGCGATCGTAAAGCACTGCGCCCGGTCCGCTCAGCCGTGGTATCTGCTGCTCGACCTCCGGAAGGGCCAGCACCGGACGCGCCGGGTTAAAAGCTAGGATCTTCACCTGGTTCGGAAACAGCGTGAAGCCAGCCGTCTCGGCTTGAGGACGGGCTAGATCCTGTGGATTCACCCAGTTGGAAAATTCGATATAGAGCGGGCTCGCCGCCTGCACGCCTGGCACCGCATCGGCTTGATAGAGATAGATTTTGGGGAAACGGCCCAGGTCGATATTAGGGGCATAGGCCGATACCAAAAACAAATCGCCCTCGAGGTGGTCGGGTACCAGCGTCACCCCGTCGAACAGCATGGCGCGCAGACCGAGCTGCGTAAAAATCAAAATATTGGAAAACGCCACGCCCGTCATCGCCACCAGCAGCCGCACTTTACGGTGGGTGAGCTGTGCCCAGCCCAGCGGTTTGCGGGCCTGCCAAGCATACTTGAGAGACTTGAGAGGGGCTTTCATTAGGATCTGCCTGGTTGGGACGTGTCAATCTCAACCCGCACCTGCATATTGGTCAGGCTGGCCACCTTAGGGCTATCGTCTGGGTGAATCTGAATGCGCACCTCGACCACGCGCTGATTTTCATCGGTGGTCGGATTCGTCGAGCCCTCGCTGAGGCTACGGGTGCCGACCTGCAGCCCAATGTGCTCAACTGTGCCGCGAATGCTGCCCTCGAAACCGCCATATTCGCTGGTTAACGTCGCGGGCTGGCCTACGGCAACCTGAGCAACGTCCGTTTCATAGATCTCTGCGATCGCCACCATCTGCTGCGTATTGCCCAGCTCGACGATGCCTTCCTGCGTGTTCACCCGCTCGCCCACCCGCGTGTTGATCCGCAGGATTTGCCCCGCCACCGGTACCCGCACCTGGGTGTCTGCTAGATCTGCCTGGCGCTGCTCAACAGCAATTTTGGCCCGCTCCAGCTCAGCCTGAGCTACCTGCACATCGACCGGGCGAACCTCAGTGAGGTTCGCCAGCATATTGCGCTCTTGCTCAATCTGCTCGCTCAGCGTTTGCTGCGTATTGCGGAGCTGCGCCTGCCGCTGCGCTAAGGTGGCTGCGGCCCGCTCCAGGTCTTCACGCGACTGGTCGAGCTGCGCCTGGCTGAGCGCCCCATCCTGAACCAGCGCCCGGTTACGGTCATAGGTAAGCTGCGCCTGCCGCAGTTCTGCCTCAGCACTGACGATCGCTGCTTCCCGTTCCAAAATCTCGTTGCGCTGCTGCGCCTCTAGGCGATCGATATTAGCGGCCTGAGCCGCAATTTCAGCCTGCTTTCCCTCGCCTGCCCGCAGCTGCGCTAACCGCGCCTGGTATAGCTCGACCGTCTTTTGCGCCTCTTCGAGGTCACGCTGTCGACGCTCAAATCCCTGCAGGATGGCAATCACCTCACCGGCTTCGACGAAATCTCCCTCTTCGATCAAAATCTGATTGACCCGGCTGTCTTCAGCGTTGGGCACCGACAGCTGAATCACCTCACCCGCTGGGCTCAGCCGTCCTAGCGCCACCACCTGGGCCACAGCGTCGACTAGTGCCGTAGCCTCAGCTGACACCTCAGGCTGCGAGTCTGGCTGCGCCTGCGAAAACTCGGCGCAAGCAGCAGACAGCCCCCCAATAAACGCTAGCAAAACCCCATGAAAGCGCGGCATGATTGACGACACAACACCGACAGTATTCTATTGCAGACTCGCAAACGTTTGCAAATGCCAGGGTAAGTCCTTAACGGCTACTCACGGACTCCATTTTTGAGCTATTATTGAGAATAAATCCTATTTAGTTATAAGGTGAACCGCTCGATCAGGCTGAGGCACGCCAGTGATTGCGCCAGTGATTGCATCAGCGACAAATGTCGTACGCCTCAGCCTGTCACAACGAACCTATTGTGCTGTTTCATTGCCTAACTTTTTGGAAGCTTATGGAATCCTGCCCCTGCTGTTCTGAAGAATTGCTGAGACATGTCCGCCCAGGCGGCGTTTACTGGTTTTGTCTCCACTGTCGTCAAGAAATGCCGAGATTGAAGCCAGTGAGAGGATTGAAGCGAGAAGGGGGAATGAGCCCGTCGGCTGAGCGAATGCCCCAAGACTTATAACAGCAGCGCGCTGAACGCCTGGCTAACTATTTGCGATCAATTGGTCTCGATCCACCAGTTGCCGGAGTAGGGAGCATGTCTCACCGTGCTCAGCTGACGTTGATCAGTCCATCCAACTGCGCAATAAGTTGGTCATACTTTTGGAAATCAGGTCAAAGTCGTTTGTTTTCCCCTGTGAATTGAAAATAGAGCGCCGCGCAGTATCTAGATCAAATAAAATCTCGCGCTTGGCCGGGTCTCTAACCCAGCTTTGGACCCAGCCAACGATGGCCCAGCGGCTCCCTTCGATGATGGGCGCGACCCGATGGAGCGTCGAAGAGGGATAGGCGATCGCACAGCCTGCGGCCAGTCGATAGGACTGCTCGCGGCTAGGTCCCTCGATAATCAGCTCTCCGCCAGTGTAAGTTTCGGGCGGGGTCAAGAAAATCG
Organism: Leptolyngbya sp. SIO4C1; assembly: GCA_010671975.1. Lineage (GTDB taxonomy): Bacteria > Cyanobacteriota > Cyanobacteriia > Phormidesmidales > Phormidesmidaceae > SIO4C1. Next base: position 5,275 of record JAAHIA010000252.1, read on the forward strand.
TGAATGAAACATCGGAGCGCCAGGTACCGCCCATCATGGCGTTGTCGGTATGTCTGCCGTAGGCCATACCAACCTCATAGCGACTGAACAGCAGGGTATGGATCGACTTGGGGCGTACCGTCGATTGAAACAGCAGATTTTTAGACAGAACGGATTTGACTTTGTCTTTGAGCACAGCCGCCCGGGGATCGCTATTCTTCAGCTGCTGGTTGTTTTTGACCCCTTTGGCGTTCCACCCGGCAGTTTTTTTGCCATCGATGAATTCGGCCTCGGACAGCTTGTCCAAGATATCTTTAGCTTCTTCTGGCGTAAAGACGTTAGGGATTTCGACAACCATAAATCCAAATTGGGGACCTGAACAGCTTAGAGCACTATCGCCACGGGCGGCTGGCAGATCACTAGTTTAGACCAGCGGTGGGTGAGGATGCCTTTTTCTGATAAAACTTTCTGAATCCTAGAAGCGCGATCGCGGCGAGACCCAAGATGGTGCCAGGCTCAGGCACTACGGAGTATTGCACCGTGCCAAAGCCGAGGACCGGGCTGCGGGGCTCATCTGGTGGTGTGTAGAACGTCGGATCAAACCCATCGGTGAGGTCGGTGCCAGAAATTCTGACGAAGTCGCCAGGATAGTCTAGCGCTGGCACATTGGTAAACGGATGATAGACCGCAAACCAGTCTAGCCCAATCAGCTCTCCGTCTTGAAAGTTCACGGTCGGAAACTCTGGGAAACGCGGGTCGATATTTTGATTGACGCGCGGATCTTCGGCTAGAGAGACCTCCAGGTTTGCCTCAGCGCCCAGACTCTCAAAGCCAACACCGGTCAGCGAGGAATCGTCAAACGAAAACGTGCCTCTGTAAAAATCAGGGTTGGGTTCCAAGTCAATCTCGGGTGCCCCGGTGAGAAAGATGCTTTCGCTCAGCATGGCTCGAAACTGATAGGTGGCCGCCTGGGCAGCATCAACCGTAACGGTTACAGTACCGAAGGTCGCAGCTGCAGCCGCCAATAGCGTTAGCCGGATAGGATGTTTCATATTCAAAAAAGAGAAACTGCACTAGGACGTTGACTATAGACCTTGAAAGCGCCGCTTGCGGCTAAACATGAGTCCGCTACCTAAAAGCACTAGCGCCGCTATGCTAGTCGGTTCGGGGACTGTTTCGATCACGAGCGTAGGCGGCAGTCCCGCCGTCGCACCGGCCGGGTAGAAGCTGGCATAGCTGTTACGTCCGTCAATATCGACATTGCCAAACACGCCGCTCAAAGCGATGTCGGTATCAGACGTGGCGGTTACCAGCCACTGATCGACCAGAGTCGTGATATCCCAGGTATAAACGCCGTCGTCACCGACGGTGGCAGTTGCGATCGCGTTCTCGCCATCCGGCCCAAAGTCGATATCATCGCCATTGCCGCTGACATCGTCAAAAGGCGCTGTCAGGTCGTAGACGCTGACGTTTACTGGGCGGTCTGCTGTCGCTGGAATCAGGTTTGCTGGCTCGGTCAGGACCGAGTCATATTCCAGCTTCAGCGTGGCTTGAAGAAAATTGTCTTGTATCTCGGGGGTTTGCAGTGCACTCAAGTCAAACTGCAGAAACGAGATGGTGTCTAGCCCCTCAAAGCCAATAGCAGTTGCCTTGTCAGAAAGCAGACGGATATCGCTGGTGCCGCTGATGTTACCGGCGAAAGTGAAGTAAGAATCGCTAGCCGTCACCTTAAAGACGGCGGCTTCGGCTGCTAACGGGGTAATCGTCGTCGCTGCGATCGCAAGGCCCGTTAACACAGTAAATCGTTTCATGGACTAATCCAAATCAGGAACATTCTCAATACAGACACCCTGTTCCCATTTTTAGAAAGGAGAGGAGAGAGAATCTCACTCTCCCAACGCTGGTCAAACCAGAGGGGCAGCAGTGCCCCTCTGGCTAGTCAGACAACCTAGATGAGACCAATTGCCTCATTCGGGTTTGACACATCTGGGACAATCATGAAGCTGTTCTCATCCAAGGCTGAGGACTGAACATCGTTCAAGACTGCCAA
>JAAHIA010000253.1 GCA_010671975.1 Leptolyngbya sp. SIO4C1
GAGGATGGGCTCGTAAACGCTGCTTAAGCTAGAGCAGGATTAACGTGTAGAAACAAGAGAGCACCGCCATATGGAACATACTGATAGCTTACCGAAGCAGCAAGCCGTTGACGGCCAAAGTGCGTTTGCAGGTGATCCGGAACCGGTTCCCGAGGAAAGCACTGTTGATGCTTTAGCCACAGAGGCCGGGCTGGATATGTCAGCTGGCGAACCCGTTCAGACAAAAGCCAAGCTAGAGCAGCGCGACGAAGATCGCTGGGAGCTCGATCCTGATTCTACCCAGCAGTAGAGCCTTCAGGCAGCGCTCGCTCAGCATACTGGCTAAGCACACTAACTGCGTCACTTTAAATTATCGCTCTCATGGTGCCCAACCCAATTACGCCCAGTCAGCCTCTCTCTGCCCAAACGGCAGCCGCCTATCTGCGCTGGCTAGGTCGGCTAGGCTTCTGGGGACAGCTAGGCGCTGCCATCTTAGGCGGTGGGCTGTTGCTGCTCGCGCTGCTGAGCCGCCAGCTCTCGGAAGAATCATCCAACGCGCTAACCAGCCTGGCACTGACGCTTGCGATCGCCGGCGTGATTGCGCTCGGCATCGGCGTGGTGCTTTCAATGCGATATTCTCGACTAGCCCGGCAGCTGGGCCAGCCGCAGGCCCCCACCCCCGACCGAGTTTCAACTATTCAAAGTCTAGAGGCTGGGCTGCTGGTTAGCGCGATTGGCCTGGGGCTAACGCTGGTAGGGGGCGAATTTGGGGCCTTGACGCTGCTGGCAAAAGCCATGACGCAGCCGCAGGGCGTTGCTGTCTATACGCCCGAAAAAGTTGTTCGCGTTCTAGATGCGATTGTCATTCTCGTTAACGTTGGGCTAGCCATCACGCACGCGCTGGCGGCTGGTGGGACCGTCTGGCTGGTAAAGCTGATTGCCAAAGAAGTTTAGTTTACATAAGTTAACAATCTCTTTCTTTGGAGTAGCCACTGCCTGTGTCAAACGAAAGATGTGTTTGACGCAGGATTTTTTTATGTTGATATCAGGATTAATTCAATCAAGGAGTCTTTATGACAGGCATTACAGACGCCGTTGACGCGGTACAAGAGGTTGCTGCTGAAGTTACCCCGGTTCCAGCTACGTTTGACCGGGTTGCTACGGCCGCTGAGGTTAAGGCTCGGCTCGACTGGGGCGAACCTGCACTGACCATCATTGACGTGCGCGATCGCGAGAGCTTCAACAACGAGCGAATCATGGGCGCTGTTTCCATGCCGCTGTCGGAGCTGACCGACCGGATTGAGCTTGAGTCTAATCGCGACATCTACGTGTACGGAGCTTCTGAGTCTGAGACAGCAGGCGCTGCGACTCAGCTAGAGGGCGCTGGCTTTGAGCGAGTCTCTGCAATAGAAGGCGGCCTTTCTGCTTGGAAGGCAGCTGGTGGCCCTACTGAAGGCCGTAACGCATAGGTTCACGCCTGAACTTATCCGTCAATCTCCGCTTGGGCTAGGACCGTCTAGCTCAGGCGGACATTGTAACAGTGCAACAGAAACAGTGCACCAGAAACAGCGCAACAGATCGTCTTTTGCCAGCTATTAGGAAATTCTCATGACTCAAAGAGTGGCCGCTTGCCAAATCAGCGATCTCGAAGTAGGGCAGATGCAGCAATTTTCCGTTGCTGATCAAGAAATTTTGCTAGCGCGGCTCGAAACCGGATTCTACGCAACGGCAGCTCACTGTTCTCACTATGGCGCTCCTCTGGTGAATGGCGTTCTGCAGGGCGATCGCGTGGTCTGCCCTTGGCACAACGCCTGCTTTAACGTCACTTCCGGCGCTATGCTAGAGCCGCCTGGGCGCAACCATCTGAGGCAATATCCCACAGAGATCGAAGCAGACACCGTCTACGTCAAGCTGCCGGAGACGGCGGAATCAGCGCATGTTTTACCTGCTCTAGCAGCGCCCGATACGCAGGCCGACTCTCGTACCTTCGCAATTGTGGGCGGCGGTGCAGCGGGTAGTGCAGCAGCCGAGATGCTGCGGCAGGTTGGCTTTCAGGGCAAAATCATCATTTTTAGCGACGACAGCCAGCTTCCCTACGATCGCACTGCGCTGAGTAAGTCTTATTTGCAAAGTGATACAGTCAACGACCCGTCGCTGCTGCGCTCGGCCGATTTTTATCAGCAGTATGGCATTGAGGTCAAAACAGAGGTTCGGGTCAGTCAAATCGATGTTGCAGCGCAGCAGCTGACCTACGGCGACAGCACGCTGCGCTATGACGCGCTGCTGCTAGCAACCGGCGGCAAGATTCGACAGCTGCCCGTAGCAGGGGCAGATTTAGAGAATGTGTTTACGCTGCGGAGCGCTGCGGATGCCAAAGCGATCTTGAGGGCAGCTCAAACGGCAAAGCACGCCGTTATTATTGGTGCTGGCTTCATCGGTATGGAAGTGGCAGCCAGTCTGAAGCAGCAGGGGCTATCCGTCACTGTCGTGGCCCCTAGCTCGGTTCCCTTTGAGAAAGTGCTGGGCAAGCCAGTGGGGCAGCTGTTTCAGCAGATTCATCAAGCTCAGGGCGTGCAGTTTCGGCTAGGCACTAAGGCCACAGAGCTGCAGGGAGACACTCAGGTTAAATCCGTCGTGCTAGAGAATGGCGAAACGCTGCAGGCCGACCTAGCTGTGGTCGGTATTGGCGTTGATCCAGCGACTGAGCTGGCTCAAGGGCTAGCGCTAGATGACGACGACAGCAGCATTTTAGTTAATCAGTATTTACAGGCCGCACCGGGCGTCTACGCCGCTGGCGACATTGCCAAATTTCCTCACTTTATGACTGGCGAACCCGTGCGTATTGAGCACTGGCGACTGGCGCTGCAGCACGGACGCATTGCAGCCTGCAATATGGCTGGCCAGACGGTGCCTTTCAAGGCCGTGCCTTTTTTCTGGACCGGACAGTTCGATATTAAACTGCGCTATATCGGCCATGCCGAAAGCTGGGATGACCTGATCATCCAAGGCAGCTTAGATAACAAATCTTTCTTAGCTTTTTACAGTCAGGCAGGACAGGTGCTGGCTGTTGCAGGGGCAGGTCGCGATCGCGATATCGCGGCTATCTCAGAACTTATGCGTCTGGGGCAAATGCCAGCTGCAGAGGCAATTAAAAAAACCGATATTGACTGGAGTAAACAGCTAGCCAAGTAAATTCATGAGCAACCATTACGATATCATCATCATCGGCGCAGGGGCCGGCGGTGGTACGTTAGCCTATGCGCTCGCGCCTACCGGTAAGCGAATTCTGATCATCGAGCGGGGAGACTATCTGCCGCGAGAGAAAGAGAACTGGGATCCGGACAAGATTTTTCTAGAGCAGCGCTATCAGGCTCAGGAACAGTGGCTAGATGCTGAAGAAAAGCCGTTTGATCCACAGGCTTACTACGTGGTGGGCGGCAACACTAAGCTCTATGGCGCGGCGCTGCAGCGGATGCGGCAAGAAGACTTTGGCGAGCTCAAACATGTAGACGGTGTTTCACCTGCCTGGCCCTTCCCTTATGAAGCATTTGAGACTTACTACAGCCGCGCTGAGAGCCTGTTTAAAATTCACGGTCAGCAGGGCGAAGACCCCACTGAGCCGCCCATGTCGGCAGACTATCCATTTCCAGCGATGCCGCACGCGCCGCGCATTCAGTCAATTGCCGACCAGCTAGCGAGCAAAGGACTCAATCCGGTGCACCTGACGCTAGCGCTCGATCGCCGTCAGAATCAGCCTGAGCATAGCCCCTGCATTCGCTGCGATACCTGCGATCCGTTTCCCTGTATGCTCGATGCCAAGTGCGACGCGCAGACCGCCTGCGTTGACCCAGCGCTGACGTACGACAACGTGACGCTGTTGACCAACACTTTAGTCACCCGGCTGCTCACAACCGCTGACGGTCGCCGCGCCGATCGCGTTGAAATTAAAACAGCTCAAGGAACCGAAACGCTCTCTGCAGATACCGTTGTGGTTTCCTGTGGCGCTATCAACTCAGCGGCACTGCTGCTGCGCTCAGCGAGCGAGCAGCATCCTAACGGCCTGGCCAACTCCTCCGATCAGGTAGGCCGCAACATCATGAAGCACAACCACTCGGCCCTGATTGCGATCGCGCCGGAAGCCAACGATACGATTTTCCAAAAGACGCTAGGAATTCACGACTACTACTTCAGTGGACCGCTGCAAGACTATCCGCTCGGTCAGATTCAGCTGACTGGTAAGAATAAGTGGCAGCGCCTAAAATCGATGGCTCCGGCGAATATGTCGCAGGCCACGTTAGAGTATATGGTGCAGCACTCGGTCGACTGGTGGATTACCACAGAAGATCTGCCCGACCCCAATAACCGGGTGACGCTGACCGCAGACGGTCAGATCAAGGTAGATTTTACGCCCAATAACCTCAAGCCCCATCAGGAGCTGATCAGTATTTTAGAACAGCACCTCAAAGATCTCGGCTTCTATTTGTTTTGGCATAAGCGCATGGATCTAGCGGTATTCTGGCATCAGGTTGGCACCTGCCGCTTTGGCACCGATCCGCACACCAGCGTGCTCGATCCAAACTGCCGCGCCCACGACCTAGACAATCTCTATGTGGTGGATGCTAGCTTCTTTCCCGCTATGGGGGCTATGAACCCCACTTTGACAATTATCGCCAACGCGCTAAAAGTGGCCGACCATTTGAAGTCTAGCCTATAGCCGTAAGCCAGCGCGTCACCGATTGGTAAACTAAAAGCTGCCTTGGCATGCCAGGGCAGCTTTGTCACAGGGGGGTATCTAATGCCGCTATTTTCTTTTTCAGGTAAGCGTCCTGACGATCTAGGTGTGACCGATGGTTCGCTCAAAGCTTGCCCATCAACGCCCAACTGCGTCTGCAGCCAGGCCGAACCTAGCGATCGCGAGCACTATATTGAACCGCTGCCGCGCCAGGGCTCGCCCGCCGATGCGATCGCTGCGCTCAGAGCCATTGTTAGCTCGATGGAGCGCTCTGAGATCAACGCAGCCACTGACACCTATCTCTATGCCGAATTCGCCAGCAAAATCATGGGCTTCGTCGACGATATTGAATTTTATGCTGACCCTAATGCGCCGGTTGTGCACGTGCGTTCTGCAGCGCGACTAGGCAAATCTGACCTTGGCGTTAATCGCAAGCGAGTGGAAGCAATTCGCGCTCGATTTACGGCGTCAGCCTAAGCCATTGAATCAGCCGACCGCGCCAGGACAGGCGGCGGCGATCGCAGCGCTTTAGCTGCTTCATGCGATCGCGAATAAACGCATCTCGCTGAGCCATCAGGGCCGGCAGACAGGTCTGCTTTCTCAAACAGTGGTTACAAAGCATAAGAATAATGGGGGTGACGAGCTGAACTGGGGCTGCTCGAATCGAGCAGCCTCATGAGGGGGGTAGTGGTACAAACGGCTAGCCGATTGCCTGTGTAGCGCGCCTCTAGCTGTGGCTAGCCAAAAATTAGACGGTGCCAGCTTGGTATAGATCTCAGCAGCGATGATGGATACCAGTCGGCAGATACGAATGAGCAGCAATAAAGCCGCTGACTAGAACGGCCGCTGTAGATTAGCAGCGGCCGCTCTGAGGAGTTAGTAGCTGTCGTCGCCAGTTACAGTCAGCAGTCCTAACAGCTGATTGGCCCGGTTAAGTCGGTCAGCAATCGCCTGTCGCCATTTGAGGCTGATATTAAGGTCGGCTAAGATCTCCTGAGCCTGCTGACGATACGTAGCGCTTTTAACCGCATCGACTAAATCAATCTGAAGCAAATTGTCGTAAACCATCTGGGGTGTGAGTGATGCCATAGTGCGCTCCTCTGAAGAATTCGATCTGCACTCGGTTTGCTTGTTCGGTTTGCTTGTATTGTTGTCGGTCGGCGGGGACGTTGGGGAGGGGGACTTACAAAGCTTGACTTTGTAGTACAGTGCGTTGGGTTTCTTTACAAAACTTTATTTTTAGGCAGTAAAAATCATATTCAACGTCAGTTTGGGTTCAGCCGCAGGTGGCAAGGCCCACTCCAAATGGCGCCCTGGCTTCTTGGGCTGAACAGCTAATTGAGTGGGATAGCCTGAGCCTGTCTATCTTCCTCACCATGAAAAAGCCTTTTTAGCAGGTTTGCATCTTGCTTCTTGCCGCAAGATGCGATCGTACCGTTGTATCAGCTGTGAGTGAGAGTGTTGGGATCGATCGTTTCCGTCCCCGTTAGGGGAATGGGGAATTGAACAGCAGGGTGTATTGTGGGTACGAATGCATGCAATGCATGGTTTCCGTCCCCGTTAGGGGAATAGGGAATTGAACTACAGCAACTGGGCAACCACTACTCCCATCTACTCTGGGCTTCCGTCCCCGTTAGGGGAATGGGGAATTGAACCGGCGGGAACACCACCACGGTGCAGCAACAGCAACAGTTTCCGTCCCCGTTAGGGGAATGGGGAATTGAACTTTCACCGCTGGCGGTGGATCTGGGGAGTCATCCGTTTCCGTCCCCGTTAGGGGAATGGGGAATTGAACCATTTCTGTCTCCAACCGTCTTAATTGCGCTTATTAGTTTCCGTCCCCGTTAGGGGAATGGGGAATTGAACCTGCTGGTTCCGCAAGTTCATCAAGATGGCGATGCCGCGGTTTCCGTCCCCGGTAGGGGAATGGGGAATTGAACCCTCGGCTTCTAGAAGCCTTGACAGTCAAGACTTTCAGATAGGCCTTTTCGGGGGGGTCTAGAAATGGCCGAATAAATGCGAATAATTTGCATTAGTGGCCTGTGGAAAACGGCTGAAGTCCTTACAGGCCAGTAGGCCCGGGGGGGTTGACGAAATAATGCGGTTTTCAAGGTTCGGCAGACCCCTACGAAAGCAGGAGCTTTCCCCCACAATACTCGACTTATTCGGCTGTGTCCAACGCTTAAAGCATTTCTTCAGATTTATTGACGAAATAGCGCGTTTTTTAAAAAAGGCGGCTGCTTTTGCTTCAGCGGTTCAAGGGCTAATCTCGGTCGTGCGCCTGCTTTTTTGCCGCTACGTTTCACTTCTTGACGGCATCATTGACTAAGGTATCGCTGGTCTCGTATGCTCAGGCTATGCCGCTCTCGCAGCGGTGTACAGAACTCAATACCTCGGCGCTGCTCGCCGGTATTAACGGTACCAAACGAGCAGCTCACCCGTTTGACTGATCACGACAGTCGCACAGGCTAAGCTGATGGTAAGCCTAGCTACGCCGATTGCGCAAAGGTCGCGGTGTAGCTGAGGATTGGGTTCTGGTCTCACCAGCCCGTTTGCCCCTTGAGTTCGCTCAGGGCAAACGGG
>JAAHIA010000254.1 GCA_010671975.1 Leptolyngbya sp. SIO4C1
TATTCGAGCCCGGCTAGGGGCTCGAATCATCGCGGAACATTCGATATGCCAGCCCGGTTGCCGCGATGGGTTTCTTGGTACAGGCCAAAACCTGAAACCTGAAACCTAATCCCCCTCTGAAATACAGTTCATCAGCTTTTCTTCCATCGCCTTGAGATCCAGGTTGCGGCCAATGCAGACCAGTTGGGTGCCTGGTGGCCCTTGCCACTCGGAGTCTTCGAGCTGAAACCGCTTACCCGTGAGCTGGAAAAAGTGTCGGGCGCGGCTTTCTTTGAACCAGAGAATCCCCTTCATGCGGAACAGTTCTGGTGGCAAGTGATAGTCAAGGAACTGCTGAAACTTCTTGAGGCCGAAGGGCTGGTCAGAGCAAAAAGACATTGAGACAAAGCCATCGTTATCCAGGTGGTCGGAGTGATGATGATGATGTTCGTGGGGATGCTCATAGTCGTGATGGTGCTCATGGTGGTCGTGAGCCTCCTCGGAGTGATGGTCGTGGTCATGGGCCGCTTTCTCGGCATCGGCCTGAGCTACGGCTTGATACAGACCGCGATCGCCCGCCTTCACATCGATGATCAGTGGCAGGGGTACCTGACCATGTTGAGAGTGGAGAATCTTGACATCTTCTCGATAAGTACGAAGTCCTGTTTCTACAGCTTCGAGGCGTTCTGGCGAGACCAGGTCAGTTTTATTCAGCAGCAAAATATCGCCGTAGGCTACCTGACTCATAACGGCCTGGCTGTTGAATAAGTTGGGTTCAAAGGTTTCGGCATCAATCACCGTCAGGATGGAATCGAGCCGGGTCATATCCCGCAGTTTGGTACCGAGGAAGGTAAGGGTAATGGGCAGAGGATCGGCAACGCCAGTGGTTTCGACGACGAGGTAGTCAATCCGGTCCCGTTTCTCCAGCACTCGATATACCGCTTGCATCAGGTCGTCGTTGATGGTGCAGCAGATACAGCCATTGGTCAGCTCTACCATGTCTTGCTCGATGGTGATTAGAAGTTGACTGTCAATATTAATGTCGCCAAATTCGTTCACCAGCACGGCAACGCGAAAGGCATCGAAGTTTTGGAGGATGTGGTTGAGCAGCGTGGTTTTGCCACTGCCGAGAAAGCCCGTGATGATGGTGACGGGCAGGCGGGCGTCGGGAATGTCGGGGATTGTTTGCATGGGAGGAGTAGAGGGGGGAATGGAGAGATGGAGAAATGGGGGGATGGAGCTAACTACGGTAGAAACTGGGGGAAACAGACGCTTCCCCCCGTGAGTGGAACACGCCTTAACGGCATGGACATTGGGCGACTTTAGCCAGGCCGAAGGGTTAGCCCAAGCAAGGGTTTGGCCATCTCTCGCTAGAACAGTAGAGAGACTCGGCTACCGGCCAAACAATTGGTGAGGTGTTGGTGCAGTTGCAAAGGATTCAACTGGCGACCAATGAAAACGAGTTGATTTTGCGGTGTCGTGGTCCAAGGTTCGGGATTAATGCTGCATCGCTTGCCACTGAGCTGAAAGATATGGCGCTGCTCCTCTCCCTCGAACCAGAGAATGCCTTTCGCCCGAAACACATCGATGGGCAGTTGGGTCATCAAAAAATGCTCGAACCGGGTCACGTTGAAGGGGCGCTCGCTCTTGAAGGGCACCGAGACAAAGCCGTCCTGGGGCAGATGAGTCGAGGTCTCAGGTTGGGACTGGCTCCACGAGTCTTCTGTAGGCAGCAGAATGGGCGGGGAAGCCAACCCTACGTCCAGCAAAGCTGACAGGGGCAAATTGTTGGCTTCTGCCGTTAGCGAACACCGCAGGAATCGGGCCTGCTTTTTGACGCTGTGAATGTAGGCTTCTAACTGCATCAGTTTTGACTCTGGCACTAAATCCGTCTTATTCAACAAGATGATGTCGCCGTAAATCAACTGACTGAGTGCTGCATCACTGCTGAAATGGTCCTCTGTGAAGGCTTCCGCATCTACCACGGTAATGACAGAATCCAGGTAAGTGAAGGCTTTCAGCTCCGTACTTAGAAACGTTACCATGATGGGCAGGGGATCTGCTAGTCCCGTGGTTTCTACCACCAGATAGTCCATCCGCTCTTCCCGTTCCAGCACGGCATACACCGCATCCACTAGACTGTCGTTAATCGTGCAGCAGATGCAGCCGTTGCTCAGCTCTACCATGTTTTCTTCAACTGACACCAGCAGCTGGCTATCGATGTTGATGCTGCCAAACTCATTCACCAGCACCGCCACCTTCAACTCCTGGCGATTGGTCAGAATGTGGTTCAGCAACGTGGTTTTGCCACTGCCCAAAAAGCCGGTAATCAGGGTCACCGGCATTCCCCGCTTGGGAGTCAGTTCAGACAATGAAGCACTCATTTCATCGACCTCAAAACCGTGGATGAGGTTGGTGTTGCAATCTGCAAGTGATCGCAGGGAATATGATCGGTCAGTAGTGTGGTGATGCCATCACAGCTATAGATTTCCAGGGTTGCTTCTGCAACAGCCTCGAAGAGGAGCCAATCGCCAGGAAAAACAACGCGTTCGAAATACCAGTGGGAAATGTTGGAAATGCGAGCAATCTGCAAATCAGATGACGGGTTGTGATAGCTGCACAGGATTCTGTTTGGGTGTTGGGTTGGCAGGGCATCAAGAATTTGGGTCATGGTTCAGGAAGCCAAAACGCGAGCTTTGGAGATCAGGACGGTCAGCAGAAAAATGGCCAGTTGAACGGTGACAATGCTGGGACCGGAGGGTAAATCGAAAAGGGCAGACACCATCATGCCGATGACCGCACTTAGGGCTCCTAGACCAGCAGAGATAAGGATGTAGTGAGAAAACTTGCGGCTAATGAGGCGGGCGGCGCAAGCGGGAATCACGACAAAGGCGCTGATGAGTAAGACGCCGATCGCCTTAATGGAAATGCCGACAACTAGAGCAAGCAGCACAATGAAGGCGGTGCGTTGGGCGGAAACAGACACGCCACGGGCGATCGCCATCGGTTCGTTGAGGGTGAGGAGAATTTGCGATCGCAGCGTCAAGCCAATGAACGCCGCGCACACCGCCAACAGCAAGGCGCTGAAGATCACATCAGCGGTTTGCACAGCGAGAATATCGCCAAACAACAGATCGGCGATGCCTCCCTGATACTCGTCCCGAAAACTGAGCAGAATAATCCCTAACGCTAGGGACGATGAACAAACGATTTGCAGTAAGGCATCACTCCAGAGGTGGGTGTGTTCTAGAAAGTAAGCCACCCCCAGGGCAAAGAGCACGGCAAAGGGCAACAGCGACCAGGACGGATTGAAGTCCAACAATAACCCCATGCCGATGCCGAGCAGCGCTGATTCTCCCAGCGCCTCGCTAAAGAAAGAAAGCTGCCGGAGAATAGCAAAGCTGCCCAACAAGCCGCCCATCAGTCCGCTCAAAACGCCGCCCATCAGCGCCCGTTGCATGAAGGACAGTTGAAACAATTCAAGGACGCGAGTGAATTCAGCCTGGAGGGTCATGATGGAAATTTAGCGGTAGGAACTCAGCAAGAATGGTGATAGCGAACAAAGTCGGAACCATAAGCCAGCGAAAGGTTTTCCGGTGAGAGGGCGTGACCGGGAACTCCTTGGCAAAGCAAAGTGCGGTTTAGGCAGAGGACGCGATCGCAGTTGCGACGCACCATATCCAGGTCGTGGGAAATCTGCAAAATCGCCCAACCCTGTTCCTGCTTCAGCTGATAGAGCAGCTGATAAAAATCAGATTCACTGCGCACATCCAACCCTGCCGGGGCTTCATCCAAAATTAGCAGGGAGCGGGGCCGCACCAGGCAATAGGCCAGCAGCACCCGCTTGGTTTCTCCGCCCGATAAGCTGCTAACCAGCTGATCGCGTAGATGCCATGCCTCCAACTGCGTCAGCGCCTCCCGCACGGCGCGATGGCGCGATCTTCCACCCACCCAGGGCAGTTGTGGCCCCACCCGATCCCAGCCCAGTCCTACCAGCTCAGACGCGGTGATGGGAATGCGGCGATCAAACAAAAAGTTTTGCGGCAAGTAAGCAATGCCCTGTCGCACCTTGGGCGGTAAATAGCCCTTGGCAGACAGAGGATGCCCTAGCAAAAACACATCCCCCGATTGGCGCGGCAAAATACCTAGCACAGCTTGAATCAGGGTACTTTTCCCAGCTCCATTCGGGCCGATGATGGCGGTGTCTGTTCCGGGCTGCACCACAAAGGACACATTCTCCACAGCCAGGTGAGTTTCGCGATAAACCGTTAACCCATCAATGACTAAAACCGGATTGCTCAAGTAGTGACTCCTTGCTCAGCACTGAACTGGCATCAAAACCGTAGACCCACTCGCTGGGGCACGGCTGCCACAGGTTGGGATACCCAGAGAGGCAGCCATGCCTGGTCGGATGTCTCAAAGGAAGCCGCAAGATTATTGGCGTTCTGGCGCATTGTGTTCAGGTAGTAGTCAGGCTGAATCGCGTCGGCAGGGCCTGTTTCGAGGGGATCGAACACACTGACCTTGATGTCGAGGTCATTCGCGATCGCATCAAAGGATTCTTGCCCGGCCTGGGGCTCGGTCATGATCGTTTTCAGTCCTTCGGCCTGCACCGTTTCCATCACTTGCTTCACGTCTTCAGGCGAGGGATTCTCTTCGGGAATGCCTACCAGCGTTTCGGATTCCAGTTCATAGCTGTCGGCAAAATAAGCGGCAAAGTCGTGGAACACTACAAAGGTTTGTCCCGCAAAGGGAGCCAGCTTTTCGGTGATTTCAGTATCCAGAGTCTCCAGCTCGGCAATAAAGGCTTCAGCGTTGGCGGTATAGTCGGCTTCGCCCTCTGGATCAGCGGCAATCAGTCCATCCCGAATGTTTTCTACCTGCTCAATCGCCCGTTTGGGATCTAACCAAACATGAGGATCAAATTCACCATGAGCGTGATCGTGGGCTTCCCCTTCGGTATGGGCTTCGCCTTCAGCATGGTCGTGATCCTCACCTTCGGCATGGTCATGGGCTTCCCCTTCGGCGTGGTCATGACCCTCCCCGTGGCTATGTCCGTGTTCCTCATCGGCAGTAAGCGTGGCAATGCCTTCGCTAGTATCGATGACTGCCAGATCGGCATTTTCCGCATTCTCGATTAGGTCGTCCAGAAAGAACTCCATTTCCAGGCCATTCTTCACCAGCACGTCGGCATTGGCGATCGCCTGAACGTCGCCGGGTTTGGCCTGATACTCGTGGGGGCCGACGTTCGTCGGTAGCAGCTGCACCACCTCAGCGCGATCGCCCGCCACGGCTGTGGTGAACTGCGTGATGGGCAGGATGGTCGTCACCACCTGCAACGTCTCCTCTGGGGCGGCAGCCCCATCAGGTTCGGGAGACTCCGTCTCACTGGTAGGCGAAGTCGTGGCACAACTACCCAGGCCGAAGGCGATCGCTACAGAGGAAGCTAGCAGCAAAGTGGTTCGAGAGGGGAAGAGTTTGGGCATGGAGCACTCTCCTGAAATGCTTGAAAGAATTAACTTTTTCTGAGAATGATTATCGTTCTAATCTGCTTTAATATGCTAGAGGTTCACCCCCCGTCTGTCAATTACTCACCAAACCCCTTGCCCTGAGTGCCATAGCGTACTGTCCGGAAACTGACGGTATTGGTATAGGGGCTGTACAGAGTATAAGTGGCCTTTCCCGGTTCTCTGCCGACACTCCCTACGCCGACAGCCTGGCGATCGCTCACTGTCTGCGTCATTGTCTGAGCGGGGGCATCCAGCGTCGTCACGGTAGAGGTCACCGCCCCTTCCGGAATTTGCAGGTGAAACGTTAACCCGGATCGCCCACAAAATAGTGTGTTGGCATCTGCCCGCAGCAATCTATCCAGCAGTTGCATCGGCGGCGTTTCCGGCGTCAGCACATCATGGCAACCCACCGTACTACCGTGAATCAGCAGGCAATCCAACTCAAAAAAGCCAAAATCCAGCGACCTGAGCCATTGTACCGTTTGCCGCGATACTGATTTCCAGAGGCATTCAACCCCATCTGGGCCAGCCTGCTCCAACAGCTCAGTTGCTTTCGGGTCACTGCCCATGCCGTGTAGATTGAAGCACTGTTCTTCCCACCAGCCGATACAGACCTGCGGCGTGAGTTCATGCTTGCGGGGCTGACGCACCCGCTGCACCAATGCCTCACATTGCGGATGGGGGCCGACGAGATCGCCCAAAATGTACAGCGCTTCAACCTGATAGCGTTGCCGCTTGAGGTCAGCGAGCACTGCTTCATAGGCGGAAAGATTGCCGCTGATTCCGGAGAGAATGGCCCAGTGAGTCATGGCTATCGTTCACAAACATGAGTGGGGTCGTCGGCTTTTTCGGCGTACTCCAACCCCTGGGCAAGTCGCCAGGCGAAGATGGCGGGTAGTCCTTTTTCGAGGATGGCGGCGCAGGTTTGGGTGTAGTCGTATTCAACTTCGCGGAGTTCAGCCTGTTGGGTGCCAGTGTTGTAGATTGCGTAAGTGGCGTTGGGACGACCATGACGGGGTTCGCCAACGGAACCCGCATTGATAATTCGCTTGAGAGAGGGTAAGGGGGTAGCGGAATGGGTGGGTGACTGGGTGGAGGAGGAAGCAACTTTGAGGGTGAGGTGGCTATGCTCTAAGTCGCGCACGTAGGGAACGTGGGTGTGGCCGCAGAACAGGGTGTCGGCTCCGGTGGCAAGGACTCGTTCCATAGCAATGAAGGCGCTGGTCTCGGTGAGTAAGTACTCATGCTGGCTGTGGGGACTGCCGTGAACGAAGCATAGATTGTCCTGTTGTAGGGTCAGGGGCAGGTTGGACAGATAGGTGCGGGTTTCGGGCGTGACTTCGCGATTCGTCCATTCGTGGGCTCGGCGACCTCGGGTTTCCGCCAGCAGAGAGGGATAGCTGCACTCGCAGGCATTCAGTCCGTCAACAATGTCTTCATCCCAACAGCCCTGACAGGTGGGAATGTTTAGTTCGCGAATGCGGGCGACGACTTCGTTAGGGTAAGGCCCATAACCGACCAGATCGCCGAGGCAGTAGATCTGGTCAACAGACCGCTGGTCAATATTCCGCAGGACAGCCTCCAACGCCGCCAAGTTGCCGTGAATGCAGGACAGCACTGCAATTTTCATGACGCCTCCAGGAGAAGTGAGGTTTTCAATGTGGCTTGGTGAGAGGCAAGTAGAGAGTCAGACAAATAGCAGTCTTTGAGGGTAGTTGCGATCGCCCCTTCATCCAGCTCATGCCCTACCACCTCAATGCCGCTGAAGCGCTGGGGTCGCCCCTGTACCCACCGGGGCAGAT
>JAAHIA010000255.1 GCA_010671975.1 Leptolyngbya sp. SIO4C1
GTCAAGAACAAGGAACTCTGGGACGACAACAAGGTCACAGCATTCTTCCAAACCGCCTAGTTTTTTATGGTCACAGCGTTTTCTTCTAAGCGCTCATAGGAACGTTAGCCCATCGATATAGACAAGCTGTAGCCCTTTTTTCGCGTTAGAAAGAGGGGCACGGAAGCGATTGCCCTAAGTTTTGATATTTGCCGCGAAAAAGACGGCGAGAACATGCCGCTGTGCAGCTATAGTCTCGCGCCTAAGTTAGCAATCGGCCTTGACAGCAAACATAATCGCTCGCGGAGAAGTGGAAATTGAACTAGATGGATACAGCGTTCACTACAGCACAACAGTGTTTCCGTCCCCTCGCGGGGAAGTGGAAATTGAACCTTTTTTTCTTCACATTCTATCCAGCTTGCGGGTTAGGTTTCCGTCCCCTCTCGGGGAAGTGGAAATTGAACTCTAACAACGGCTCTAAGCCTTGGAAGAATGAAAAAGGGTTTCCGTCCCCTCGCGGGGAAGTGGAAATTGAACCTGCTCGACGCTACGCTGGTGCTGATCAGCGCCGTCTTTCTGTTTCCGTCCCCTCGCGGGGAAGTGGAAATTGAACGTGGTCAGCGGAAAGCGTTGCCGAGTTCATTGCAGGTTTCCGTCCCCTCGCGGGGAAGTGGAAATTGAACCCCATTTAAAAGTTGGGAAGCTGCCGAAGCATATAATGGTTTCCGTCCCCTCGCGGGGAAGTGGAAATTGAACATGAGAAGTTCAAGGGTGCTGTCAAGAAAGGATTGTTTCCGTCCCCTCGCGGGGAAGTGGAAATTGAACCATTATAGCTTACTGCGACCACAGTGCAGAAGCCGATGTTTCCGTCCCCTCGCGGGGAAGTGGAAATTGAACATGATGGGTGGAAGCGAACTCTGAAGCTTGCCCAAGAGTTTCCGTCCCCTCGCGGGGAAGTGGAAATTGAACCCTGCCAATTTGAAACCTTTGTAGGACGAGCCTTTCAATAGGCCAAATCTGAGGGGGGTCGGCGCAGCGCTCTACAAATGAGAATCGCTGTCAATAAGACCCTGTGGAAAACGGCTGAAGCCCTTACAGGGCAACCAATCTGAGGGGGTCAACGAAACTATGCGGTTTTCAAGGTTCGCTCGACCCCCTCAGATTAGCATTCGCGTCGCTGAATGCCACACCTATTTACGAAACTTTTAGAAATAAGCTATAGACTTGATTGACTAAGGTATTGCCAGTCTCGTATGCTCAAGCTATGCCGCTCTCGCAGCGGTGTACAGAACTCAATACCTCGGCGCTGCTCGCCGGTAGAGCAAATACCAAACGAGCAGCTAACCCGTTTGACTGATCACGCCAGTCGCACAGGCTAAGCTGATGGTAGCCTAGCCACTCGATTGTGCAAAGGTCACAAGGTGGCTGAGGAATTGGGTTCTGGTCTCACAAGCCCGTTTGCCCCTTGAGTTCGCTCAGGGCAAACGGGCAGAACCTCGTTACTTCAATTAGGAGATCAGAACCGATGTTTCAATCTAACGGCGCTGCGGTGCCGCCGGTTTCGCTCGACGCTGCGCCGCAGTTCGAGACAGTTACGCTGAGCATTACTGGCCCGCTGACCGGCCTGCGTCAGATGGTCAACACGCTGCACAAGCGCGGCTTTGCCGACCCGAACGACTGGAGCCAGCCGCAGCCGAAAGGTCATGAGTGGGTGACGGTGCTGATTCGGCGATCGCGAGTTGGCTAAAGATACCGGCTAAGACACTTTCGACCCAAAAGCGAAGGGCTGACCAGGTTGCGATTTGCAGCAGCTATGACAGCCTTTCGCCCAAAATCGCCAGCGCCATACCGTAAGCAGCTTTCATCAAAAGCGGGTGAACGGACTCGAACCGTCGACATTTAGCTTGGGAAGCTAACGTTCTACCACTGAACTACACCCGCAGGCTTGCAACCCAATGATATCAGCTAACTGGGGCTAAGTCTTGCCCTGATTTTACATGCCTTGAAGGTTCGTCTGTGTCGCTGTAATATTCTGTGCCGTCGAGGGCAGCCAGCAGCTTACCCTCGACGCTATGCCAGCTCAGCTAGAGACTGACGCGACCTAAGCGCTAGCTGCTTCCCCGGTGGCTAAGCAAACGCGGACCGATGGTCGCTAGCCCAGCTAGCAAACGGAGTTGCCGGTTTACCTGTGATGATCTGAATGCTTTTATTGGTTTCTGCATATTCGCCTGTGGCAAAGACGCTGTAAAGTTCGGCTAGCGCCTTAGCTGTCCATTCGGGCATACCAGAATCGAGCATCCCTTGCAGAGCGGTTTCATTCGCAATCGGGACATAGGTCACTTGCTTATCTAGCAGGCGACTCAGCTGCTTTGCCACATCGCTATAGGAAAGGCTTTCGGGCCCGGTCAGGTCATAGATCTGACCCTGGTGCCCCGCTTCTGTAAACGCTTTTGCGGCCACCTCAGCCAAATCACGCACATCGACGAGTGACTGCTTGGCATCGCCAAACGGCAGATAAAACTGCCCGGTAGCGCGAATGGATTCGGCAGACCACAGCATGTTCTGATAAAACGAGTTGGGGCGAAGAATCGTATAGGGCAGACCGGATGCGATGAGGGCTTTGTCGCTTTCAGCATGCTGCTGCTGAACGAGAGACTTGGGATGGTCCGCACCGAGCGCAGAGAATTTTACAATATGGGCACCAGTAGTGAGTTTGGCTGCATCAAAGAAATTTTGAAAGAGTTCGACCGTGTTGGGCATAATCGTCGTTGCGATAAAGGCCCGATCAACATTTTCAAATGCGGCTTTTAGCGAGCTCGGGTTGTTGAGATCGCCCTCACACAGTTGAACATTGGGCTGCATCAGAGACTGCGCTGATTGAAGATTGCGCACCAGGGCGCGGACTTGATAGCCAGCCTCAGCTAGTAAGCCGGTTAGCGCGCGACCGTTGTTGCCGGTCGCACCGGCAATCAAAATAATGTTGTCACTCATGGTTGATGTCTCCTATGTCTAGCCTGCTACGTTTAGGGCTGATAAAACAAGTTTGGCCGTCTTCGTACCGGAGTTTTGCTGCTGCCCTGTGATCAGATGGCCATCCTGAACGGCATAGGCTGAAAACGGCTCTCCGGTCACAAAGCTAGCACCTAGCTTTTTAGCTTCATCTTCAATCCGAAAGGGCATCACTTTTTGGCCGACGGCCTGGTCGGCATAGTCTTCTTCGCTATTGGCAAAGCCGGTCATTGTCTTGTCTGCGATTAGATAGTCGCCGCTGTCTAGCTTGGTCTCTAGCAGTAGACAGGTGCCGTGACACAGGGCGGCGCTAGGTTTTCCGGCTTGATAGAACTGCATAAACAGGTCTGCTAAGGCTGAGTCTTGCCGGAAGGTAAACATGGGTCCCTGCCCACCGCAGATAACCACTGCATCGAATTCATCTAGGGATAAATCTGCGATCGCAGGCGTATCTTCCAAAAGCTGCATGAAGGCTGGCTGCTCAATATATTGCAGAGACAGCGCATCGTCTTTGGAATAGCCCGATTCATCTCGCGGATCGCTGAGAGCATCGAATTCGACCTTGCCGCCTTTGGGGCTAGCGATGGTTACCTGACAGCCCGCCTTAGTAAAAGCATCATAGGGATGAATCAGCTCTGCGGCCCAAAATCCGACCGGCCAGCCCAGCGTGGTTGAAATAGCAGGATTAGAAACAATCATCAAAATATGCTGGGTCATGTTGTCCTCACATAGTTAGCGCTACCGATGATTTGCAACAAAGCAGCTATTTCCCATTATGGGTAGATAAATATATTTTGGTGATGGATATTTTATATAGAGTTTATTCATGCGGTGAATACTCAAGACCTAGCGGTTCCGTCTAGCACTACCCAGCGATCGCGCTTCAGGATTGCTTCTAACCAGGCTGATATCAGCAAGCCTCCATACGCCCAGTCTAATCTCTAGCGCAGGTCGTCGATAGGGCACCGACTCAGGCACGTCGGCAATCCTGACATGAGCGGTGCGAGGCTCGCAACATGAGCGGTGCGAGCCTCGCAGTTGACCTCATATTCAATCGGCTTAAATGAAAGACTACTGACGGTCTCCTGGCAGTAAAATGTTTAGCAGCAGTGCGCAAATGCCCCCGGTTGAGATTCCGGATGAGAAAATATTTTTTGCCAGCGGCGGCAGCTCCGCTAGCAGATCTGGCGCAAACGTTACGCCTAAGCCTAACCCTAGCGAAGTTGCCAGGATGATCGCTTCGCGGCGGCCAATCTCAATTGTGGAAACAATTTTGATGCCAGCCGCAGCTACGCTGCCAAACATAATAATGGTGGCACCGCCCAGCACCGGCTGCGGCACCGCCTGCAGTACGCCACCAATGATCGGGAACAGGCCCAGCAGGGCAAAAATTGCCGCAATGAAATAGCCGACATAGCGGCTGCCAATGCCGGTCAGCTGAATCACGCCGTTGTTTTGGCTAAAGGTGGTGTTGGGAAAGGTGTTAAAGCAGCCGGCGATGAACGAATTGACGCCGTCGCCTAGAACCCCGCCGCGAATGCGACGAAAGTAGGTCTCACCCTGGATCGGCTGCCCGGTAACTACTGAGGTTGCCGTCAGGTCGCCAATCGACTCAATCGTGGTGATCACATAGAGAAAGGCGAAGGGAATAAACGCAGCCAGGTTAAAGCCAAAGCCGTAGCGAAACGGCAGCGGTAGGCTAAACACCGACAGCTGTCCCAACTGACTGAGATCCACAATGCCCATAAACAGGCCAACAACATAGCCAACAATTAGGCCAATCGCAATTGAGGCCATGCGTAGAAACGTGTTACGGCTGCTGTTGAGAACGATGATAATCACCAGCACTAGCAGCGCCAAGAACAGATTTTGAAGGCTGCCGTAGGTGCCATTCTCTCGGGCCAGCGCACCGCCCCCCATCGCTAGCACGCCGGCGTTAATCAGCGTTAGCCCGATTAGCATGACTACGGTGCCCGTCACCAGCGGGGTAATGATCCGGCTGGCAAATTCTAAAAACTGGCTGAAGACCATTTCAATGAAAGAGCCCAGCAAACACATGCCAAAAATTAGGCCCAGCGCCTGAGGCGGCGTCGCCCCAGCCGCGATCGCACCGGTGCCAGCACCGATAATCGGCCCGATAAAGGCAAAGCTGGTTCCTTGAATGCTG
The DNA here is from genome assembly GCA_010671975.1 of Leptolyngbya sp. SIO4C1. Classification (GTDB taxonomy): domain Bacteria; phylum Cyanobacteriota; class Cyanobacteriia; order Phormidesmidales; family Phormidesmidaceae; genus SIO4C1. The sequence goes on from JAAHIA010000255.1 coordinate 5,156, forward strand.
AGCAGCCCGGAGCCAACCGGGCCAACTCGCTTGGCTTGAATGAAGGTAGCAATGCCTGAGACAAACAGAGACATACTAATGATGTAGGCCCTGTCTTCGGGCGCTAGCCCCAGCGCGCCACCGATGATCAAAGAGGGGGTGATGATGCCAATAAAGCTGGCTAGCACATGCTGAACGGCTGCAAAGATGGCTTCTCGCAGCGGCGGTCTGTCTTCTAAGCCATAAATTAAATCTGTAGAAATCTCTGGCACCTTCGGCGGCGGCGGTCCGCCCTGCAGTTCTGCGCTGATCGCAAAGTTATCTTGCTCGCTCACTCGCCTACTCCTAAACGCTTGCGAAAGATGAGTCTGACACCCTCATGCCCAACTCTTGAATAGAGTGTCCTGAAGCGCTGCGATGGGCACCCAAATCACGCCTCTTACTTAAGTATTTAGAGGAGGTTGCCGATACTAAATGTGACTTAAGTTACATTCCAGTTTTTTCTGCCCTGATAGGTTAAATCTCATCTCAGTCTTGGTGTGAGGCATTTTAACAATGAAATTAGGGGCAGCAGACCCGCAAGCACGTCTTGCAGGTAGGGGTTTCGCGTATCATTTTTTATATCGGCTAGTCGGTGTTGGTGCTGTTTTGCTGGGTCAGGTGGCTCAGGCGTCTGACAGCCCTGTTGATACAAAACTTCAAACAGATGCAGCTACCGCAGCAAGTGCTGTCACAAGTACCGTAACGAACGCTCAAACCACGGCAGCTCAAACAGCAGCCGAAGACATAGCCGAGAAAAGTGCGGATAACGCCAGCGAGGCTGAAGTAGCGGCCGAGGCAGCCTCTGAAATTGCCGCCCCCCTTGAAGTTGCGCAGGTCACTAGCGTTTCTGAGCTTGACGATGTGCGCCCAACCGACTGGGCTTATACCGCACTGACTCGCCTAGTCGAAGAATATGGCTGCATCGAAGGCTACCCAGACAGCACCTTTCGCGGCAATCGAGCCATCACTCGCTACGAGTTTGCCGCCGGGCTGAATGCCTGCCTAGATGTGGTGGTGCAGCTGATTGAGCCAGACGATCCAGAAATAGAAACAATCCGCCGCCTGCAGGAAACGTTTGCCACTGAGCTAGCAGCTGTCCGCGATCGCATTGATAGCCTCGAAGCCGACGTGGTCGAACTCGAAGCGAATCAGTTCTCAACCACTACCAAGCTATCCGGCACGATCTTTGCTCACCTCGATGGCGCGTTTGCCGATGGCGACGTGCAGGCAGAAGGCATCAATGTGTTTGCGCCGGCTCGCGACCCGGTGACGCTAGAGCCGGTCATTCGCACCATCACTGAGGATCCCGAGATTACCTTTAGCTACCTTACCTGGCTAAATCTCAATACCTCTTTTACAGGTGAAGACCGGCTGACCCTACAGCTGGCGGTAGGCGATGGCACTGCGCCGGCCAATACTTTCGCATCGGCCGGCCTGTTTAATACCTTTGGCGTGCCCTTCACGCTGCAGCGCGGCGGCTCGCAGGAAGATTCTGTGATTGTGAGAGAAGTGTTCTACACGTTTCCGGTGGGGAATAAGCTTTCTGTTACGGTTGGCCCCAAAATTAATTGGTATCGCCATTTTGACAACAACCGCTTTACTTTCTTTCTGACCGGTGCGAACAGCTATAACTCTAGTGGCGGCACCCAGGTCAACGCCGTTGATCGCGGCGCGGGTGCCGTTGTTCAGTGGGACATTGCCGATCGGCTCGATTTCCGACTGGGCTATTTGGCGGAAGCTACCGAATTTTTGCCAGGACCGCGCACCTCCAGCGATGCTAGCCGGGGTTTGTTTGGCGGCACCAATACGCTCACGGCTCAGCTTGGGGTCTATCCGACCGATAATCTTAATTTGAGGTTTCTGTATACCCGCACCCACTTAGCCCCAAACAATGCTGGCTTTGTGGGCGGCGCAATTAGTGAACCGATCTATGGCTTTGCCGATGACGGCTTTGGCGGACCGTTGGATACGGCTACTGCCGACACGTTCCTGTTTAATTTTGACTGGCAGCCGCTGAGCTGGCTGGGGCTATTCGGGCGCTATAGCTATGGCAGCACGGATGTATTTCCAGTCGCCGACAGCTTG